>DATGSB010000001.1:0-2289 GCA_035303045.1 Actinomycetaceae bacterium
CTGGGTGAGGCCGAGGGCCGCGAGCGGATCAAGGTCGTGCCCCGGGACGAGATGACCCGTGTGTCGAGAGGTGAGGAGAGCTGAGGATGAACGGCGGTCGACGGCACCTGAACGGAGTCAAGACCGCCGCGCTGTTCGGCGTCATGTGGGCGGTGCTCCTGGGCATCGGCGCCCTCGTCGCCAACGGCACCGGCTCGGGCGGCTTCATCTGGCTCTTCGCGCTCATCGGCCTCGGCACGACGTTCTACAGCTACTGGAACTCGGACAAGATCGCGATCCGCGCCATGGGGGCACGCCCCGTGTCCGAGGCGGAGGCCCCGACGATGTACCGCATCGTGCGTGAGCTCTCCACCCGGGCGCGTCAACCCATGCCGCGGCTGTACATCTCGCCCACGGCCCAGCCCAACGCCTTCGCCACCGGGCGCAACCCGCGCAACGCCGCGGTGTGCTGCACCACCGGCCTCCTGCAGATCCTCGACGAGCGGGAGCTGCGCGGCGTCCTGGGCCACGAGCTCATGCACGTGTACAACCGCGACATCCTCACCTCGTCCGTCGCCGCCGCCATCGCCGGGCTCATCACCTCCGCGGCGCAGTTCCTCCTGTTCTTCGGCGGTGGGCGCGACCGCGGTGGCAACCCGCTGGCGATGATCGCCACCGCCCTCCTCGCGCCCATCGCGGCTTCGCTCATCCAGCTCGCGATCTCCCGCACCCGGGAGTTCGACGCCGACGAGGACGGGGCCCACCTCACCGGGGACCCGATGGCCCTCGCCTCGGCGCTGGCGAAGCTCGAGCGCGGGACGGCGGCCGCCCCGCTGCGGCCCGAACCGCGGCTGGAGGACGTCTCGCACATGATGATCGCCAACCCCTTCCGGGGCGGTGGCGTGTCGCGGCTCTTCTCCACCCACCCGCCGATGGGCGAGCGCATCGCCCGCCTCGAACGGATGGCCGGCTACCGCCCCTGACCGGCCCGAGCCCGCCGGCGGGCCCTGGCGCCCGCCCAGGTCGGCTCCCCGGTGGCCGGTGCGAGCCGGCTCCGGCGGGCAGCCTGAGCGGCGGGCGGGCGGCTCAGCGGTAGTTGACGAACTGGAGCGCGGCGTCGATGTCGGCGCCCTTGAGCAGGGCGATGACGGCCTGGAGGTCGTCCCGCTTCTTGCTCGACACACGCACCTCGTCCCCGGTGATCTGGGTCTTGACCCCCTTGGGGCCCTCGTCGCGGATGAGCTTGGTGATCGTCTTGGCGTTCTCCGAGCTCAGCCCCTCCTTCAGCGCAGCGACCAGACGGAACTCCTTGCCCGACTGCTTCGGCTCGTTGTCGCCGGTGTCGAGGGCCTTGAGAGACACGCCACGCCGGATGAGCTTGCTCTGCAGGACGTCGAGCGCGGCGAGCACCCGCTCGGCGGAGTTGGCGGTGATGAGGATGGCGTCCTGCCCGCTCCACGCGACGGAGGCGCCCACACCCTTGAAGTCGTAGCGCTGGGAGATCTCCTTGGCGGCCTGGTTGACGGCGTTGTCGACCTCCTGTCGGTCGATCTTGCTCACGACGTCGAAGGACGAGTCGGCGGCCATCGTCGGTCTCCTCAGGGCTGGTGCGAGCGGGATCACGCGGGTGCCCGGTTAGGAGCACTCGGCGCGGCTTGCTATTCTTCCACTCGGTCCTGTGCGGACCAAGGCGGGTTGCCCGAGTGGCCAAAGGGAGCTGACTGTAAATCAGCCGCGGAATGCTTCGCAGGTTCGAATCCTGCACCCGCCACGTGACGAGCAGCCCGGACCCGGACAGGGTCCGGGCTGCTGCCGTTCCGGGGCCTGACGCGGTGACGTCGACGCTCCTCGAGCGGGTGCTCGGCCGGGCGGCGGTGCCGCTCACGGTGACGGGCCACGGCTCCCTGCCGTCGGTCTACCCCGTCACCGAGCTGGCCGTCGCGTCCGTCGCGGCCGCCGCGCTCGCCACCCGCGAGCTCCGTGCTGCGCTCGGACACGGGCGTCCCGACGACGTGGGCGTCGACCGCCGGCTCGCCTCGCTGTGGTTCGGCTCCTCGCTGCGTCCCGTGGGCTGGCAGCCGCCGGGGGCGTGGGACGTGCTCGCCGGCGACTACCCGGCGTCCGACGGCTGGGTCCGGCTCCACACCAACGCCCCGGCCCACCGGCGGGCCGCCCTCCGCGTGCTCGACGTGCCGGCGGACCCCGGCAGGGTCGCCGCGGCCGTCGCGCGGTACCCGGCCGAGGAGCTCGAGGACGCGGTGCACGCCGCCGGGGGCTGCGCCGCCGCCCTGCGCACCCCGGAGGAGTGGG
>DATGSB010000002.1:0-2719 GCA_035303045.1 Actinomycetaceae bacterium
CGCCCCTACACGCCCCGCCACAACGGGAAGGTCGAGCGGTTCCAGCGGATCACCGTCGACGAGTTCCTCTACGCAGAGGTGTTCGAGTCCGAGCAGGAGCGCCGGAACCGTCACGGCGTCTGGCTGCACCACTACAACTACTGTGAGTGTTGGAGCGGCTGGTCTGGAACTGGCTGGCAGGGTGGGCACTGTGCCGCTCCCGCGCCGAGGTCGTGGCTCATACAACTATTCGCCCCCAACGGGTGCGTTTCGATGGACATGTCCGACTCCGGCGCAGGGCGGCTGGCGCTCGCCCGGCCCACTCCGATGGCTTGATCAGAAGACTGTCCGTCCCGCGTCTCTTCGGCGAGGTCGTGACCCATCACAGTATTGCCCCGAAGTGACTTCCATCCAGGCTCGCGCCGGCCCTTTGCGGCCGCGTCATCAGTCTCGTCTCGGAAGGAAGTACGAACCGCCATGGCCATCGTCGCGCATACCCGCCCGTTCGTCATCGGAGTGGACACCCATGCCCGCAGCCACAGCTACGCAATCCTGACCGCAGCCACCGGTGAACAGAACGCTGCTAAGCAGTTCCCGACGACGCCCGCCGGCCTGAATCGCGCCGTGGACTGGGCTTCTCGTCTCGTAGGCGGAGACCTAGCCGCCCTATGGGTGATCGAAGGCGCTGCTACCTATGGCGCACGGCTCGCACGAATAGTCGCCGACACCGGCTACGAGGTGGCCGAGGCAGCCCGCATGAATGCACGGGCACATCACAGCGTCGGAAAGTCGGACCCCCTCGATGCGCACCGCATCGGCGCTGCGGTCCTGCCGCTGGAGAACGACCGGCTACGCCACCCCCGCGCCGATGATGGCTTGCGCCCAGCGTTACGCGTCCTGACGACCGCGAGGGAGCACATGAGCACTGAACGTACTGCTAACGTCAACGCGCTTACGGCCCTGCTTCGCACCGCCGATCTCGGTCTCGATGCTCGAAGGCCGTTGACCAACGGTCAGATCATCGAAGTGGCTGCTTGGCGCACTCGTTCTGAAAACCTTGCGCTCTCGGCTGCACGAGCCGAGGCTCATCGGTTGGCCAAGCGAATTCGTGCACTCGATGCCGAGCTCGCGGAGAACCGCTCCCGGCTTGAAGACCTTCTGCATCAGAGCAAGGCCGCCCCGCTGCTGGACCTCGCGGGCATCGGGCCCGTGACCGCCGCAGTCGCCTATTCAGCCTGGTCACACCGTGGGCGCATGCGGGATGAAGCTGCCTTCGCGGCACTGGCAGGCGTGAGTCCGATCCCTGCGTCGTCGGGAAACACCACTCGCCACAGACTGAATCGCGGAGGCGATCGAAGACTCAATCGCGCGCTCCACATGGCCACGGTCACCCGGATGGTTCACGACCCTGAGACGCGCGCCTACGTCGCCAGGCGGCGGGCTGAGGGGCTCACGACAAAAGAAATCCGACGCTGCCTCAAGCGCTATCTCGCCCGCCGGATATACCGAACCCTCGAAGCCCTCCACGCGGCACCGGCCATGGCTTGACAGACATAGAAGAGTCCATCGGCCCCACACCGCCTGCGGCGATCAGCCCCCGGCCTCACGTCTCCACGCCAGCGTCGACAACGTCATGACCAACTACAGCTAGTGGTCATGCTGTCGTTCTCGCGGTGGAGGAGGCGCGCGGTGTTCGCTGCGGCTACCGGGCCCCCTCTTGACGGCAGTGGTGAACACCGGCGTCATGACTGCTTTCGCGTCCGTTGTCTTCGGGTTCTCCATGAGCCGAGTGTTCCATCACGGGATGACGTCGGGAGACGTTTCACGGGTTCCTTCGACGGACCGGACCGGGATCGGCGCCGGGAGCATGTGCGCCGTGAGCGGGTGGAACGGCTGCTGCTCGAGCTCTGAGCAGCCGCTTGCCGCCCCGTCATGAGCAGGGCAGACTCGGCCACCAGGAAGGAGGCCATCCGTGACTTCCCCCGAACGGGCCCAGCTCCCGATCACCCTGGCCGATACCGCCGCTCCCGTGAGGATGTGGCTGCCGCAGGAGGAGGCCGATGGCGCCGCGCTCGCGCAGCTGCGGAACATCGCCTCCCTCCCCTGGGTGCACGGCGTGCGGGCGATGCCCGACTGCCACCTCGGGATCGGTGCCACCGTGGGCAGCGTGATCGCCATGCGCGGCGCGGTCTCCCCCGCCGCCGTCGGCGTCGACATCGGCTGCGGCGTCGCCGCCGTGCGCACCGATCTCGTCGAGGAGGATCTCGAAGACCTCGGCACGCTGCGCTCCGCGATCGAGGCGGCGATCCCCGTCGGCTTCGCGGCGCATGAGGAGGCGCTGTCCTCCCGTGAGCTCACGCGTCTCGGCGCGCGCGACGGGCTCGAGGAGTTCTGGGAGGGTTTCTCCGCCCTGCCGGAGTCGGTGCAGAAGCGGGAGAAGAAGGCGCGCACGCAGCTGGGCACGATGGGCGGCGGCAACCACTTCGCGGAGCTGTGCGTGGACGATCGCGACGGCCGTGTGTGGATCACCCTGCACTCGGGCTCGCGCAACATCGGCAAGGAGGTCGCCGAGGTGCACATCGCCCGCGCGAAGGGTCTGGAGCACAACGCCCAGCTCAGCGACAGGAACCTCGCCGTGTTCCTCGCCGACTCCCCCGGCATGGACGCCTATGTGCGGGACGCGCAGTGGGCGCAGGAGTACGCCTCCCGCTCCCGCGAGATCATGATCGGCCTGTTCCAG
>DATGSB010000003.1:0-2114 GCA_035303045.1 Actinomycetaceae bacterium
AAAGCGGCGGTATGTGCCGGAATGCGGGGAACCCAGCACGTCAGGCGCGCCCAATTCGCTTCCGCACCGTTCGCCGCCCGTCTAGGTTGGCGTCCGGCCGACGCGCGAGGACAAGGACGCCCGATGACTGCTCAGCTCGACGACACCGAGGTCTGGAACCGGGCGGCCGCGGGCCGCCGGATGAGGCAGGGCCGGTGACGTCGCCCTCGGCCGCGCGCTCGCCTTCTACGGCAAACGCCGAGGGGACAGCGTGATCGCCGCCAGGGAGGAGGAGGACGGGCTGTGGGCCATCGCCGACGCCCTTTCGCTACTTCGGCCTCGACGACGTCTCCTCCTTCATCCGCACCGGTCACCGCCGCCTGATGCGGATGTGGAACATGGACTCCGACGCCAAGGAGGCCGAACTCGAGGAGGCCCTCGACGCGGAGTATGCCGCCCTGGACGTCGAGCAGCGGCTCACCGACGCCCTGCAGAGCACGCTCGCCTCGCACCCGGACGACTTCGCCCCCACGGGCTGAGCGGCGCGGTCAGTCCCGGACCTGCAGACCCGCCAGGAGGTTCTCGACGGCGAAGCCCGCGGCGTCGCCGTGGATCGGCCCGGACGTCTCGCTCAGCCGCCGCCCGCTGCCGCCCCACCGCAGCGCGATGATCTCCGCGGCGATGCTCACGGCGGTCTCCTCCGGCGTGCGCGCGCCGAGGTCCAGCCCGAGCGGCGAGGACAGCCGGTCGAGCTGAGCCTCGGTGAGCCCCTGCTCGCGCAGCCGCGCCATGCGGTCCTCGTGGGTGCGGCGTGAGCCCATCGCGCCGACGTAGGCCAGGTTCGCCTCGCCGAGGGCCAGCGCGAGCAGCGGCACGTCGAACTTCGGGTCGTGGGTGAGGACGGTGGCGACCGTCCGGGCGTCGACGCGGCCCGCGGCGACCTCCTCGGCCAGGTACTCGTGCGGCCAGCGGACCACGACCTCGTCGGCGGCCGGGAAGCGCGTCGTCGTCGCGAAGACCGGGCGCGCGTCGCACACGGTCACCCGGTACCCGAGGAACGCGCCGATCCGGGCCACGGCCGCGGCGAAGTCGATGGCGCCGAACACCAGCATCCGCGGGCGCGGGGCGTAGGAGGAGACGAACACCCGCATCCCCTCGCCGCGGCGCTCGCCGTCGGGCCCGTACTCCAGGGTGGCGGTACGGCCGACGGCGAGCAGGCCGCGGACGTCGTCGACGACGGAGTCGTCCGCCCGGCTGGACCCGAGCGACCCCTGGGTGGCCTCACCCTCGGGCCGCACGAGCAGGCGGCGCCCGACCCGCGCCGGGTCCGGATGGGCGACGACGGTGGCCACCGCCACCGGGCGGCCCGCCCGCACGTCCTCGGCCAGCTCGCCCAGCTCGGGGAAGTCCGCGCGCGAGACCCGCTCGACGAACACGTCGAGGATGCCGCCGCAGGTGAGCCCGACGGCGAAGGCGGAGTCGTCGCTCACGCCGTAGCGCTGGAGCGTGGGCACCCCGCTCTCCGTTACCTCCAGGCCGGTCTCGTACACGGCGCCCTCGACGCAGCCGCCGGAGACCGAGCCGACCACCTGTCCGCCGGGGCCTACGAGCATCGCGGCACCGGGAGGCTGGGGAGCGGACTTGAAGGTGGCGACGACGGTGCCCACCGCGACCCGTTCGCCCGCCCGCCACCAGTCGACCAGCTGGTCGAGCACCTCTCGCACGATGACCTACCCCTGCCGTGTTAGCCCCGTCACTACACGGAGAGGCTAACCCGCCGGCGGGGGACCGCGCTGACACGTCCACGCCGCACGCCGCCCGCCCCCGCCGCCCGCCCCCGCCGCCCGCCGCCCGCCGCCCGCCGCCGAACTCTCCCTTTTCGATCGTCGTACGCCCCCGGCCAGGGGCGACCGCTGATCGGAAAGGGCGAACTCGGCGGGATTGGGGGTCGGGATTGGGGGCGCCGGGATGGGGGCGCCGGCCGGCGCGGGGTGCTCCGGTGTCGCACCTGAATGAAGCGTGCTAGACCTTTGGGCGTGATCCGGGTCACAAACCCGTGGCCTGGGCCTGATTCGGGGGTTACAGCATGCGTACTACGACGTACCGCCTGCGCGTACCGGTGGGGGCGCTCGCGC
>DATGSB010000004.1:0-6770 GCA_035303045.1 Actinomycetaceae bacterium
ATCACGCCGTCACCCGCGCCCGGCCGGAGTCGCTGGGCCGCGTGGCTCCGCGGCGGCGCAGTCAGTGCGAAACTAGGGGCATGACTGCTCGCATCCTCGTGGTCGACGACGACACTGCACTGTCCGAGATGATCGGCATCGTCCTGCAGGGCGAAGGTTTCGAAACGGTCATGTGCGCCGACGGCGCGCAGGCCGTGGACGCCTTCCGCACCCACGAGCCCGATCTCGTGCTGCTCGACCTCATGCTGCCCGGCCTCGACGGCATCGAGGTCTGCCGCCGCATCAGGGCCGAATCGGGGGTTCCGATCGTCATGCTCACCGCCAAGTCCGACACGATCGACGTCGTCGCGGGCTTGGAGGCGGGGGCGGACGACTACATTCCCAAGCCCTTCAAGCCCAAGGAACTCGTCGCCCGGGTGCGGGCGCGGCTGCGCCGCCAGGCCGACCCCGAGATCGAGCGCCTGGAAGTCGGCGATCTCACGATCGACGTTGCCGGCCACGAGGTGCGCCGCGGGGAGGAACTCATCGCCCTCACTCCCCTGGAGTTCGACCTGCTGCTCGCGCTGGCACGTAAACCGTGGCAGGTGTTCAGCCGCGAGGTGCTGCTCGAACAGGTGTGGGGTTACCGCCACGCCGCCGACACCAGGCTCGTCAACGTGCACGTGCAACGGCTACGCGCCAAGGTCGAGAAGGACCCGGAGAACCCCAAGGTGGTGCTCACCGTGCGCGGCGTGGGCTACCGCGCCGGGGCGCCACAGCGCTGACCAGCCCCGCCACACCCATGCCCGCCCGTCGCCACCGCTAGCCCCTGAGGATCCCCGTGTTGCGCCGATTCGTCTCCCGCTTCGCCGGCCTGGTACGGCTGGCTGCGGAGCGGTGGGCCGGGTCACTGCGCCTGCGCGTGGCGATCATGACGAGCCTCATCGGGGTCGTGGGCGTGGCGCTCGTCGGCGCCATCCTGGGCACCACCATTCGCGACGGCCTCTTCGACACCCGCCGCGACGAGGTCGTCGCCGATGCCGCCGCGCGCACGGAGCTCGCCCAACAGCGCTTCGATGCGGCCACCGCCAACACGGTCCCGCAGGTGCAGGCGCTGGCGACCGACGTCTACGCCCTGTTGCAGGGCCCCGGATCGGGCGCCATGGGCACCATGCTGTTGCGCACCCCTGGCGGTGACAGCCAGCCCCTCATCAACGAACCCGTCACCGACACCCGGCTGCTGGAACCCCAGGTGCTCGGGCGCGACCTGCGCCGGGCCGTGTCCTCCGGCGGGATCTATTGGCAGTCGGTCTCCCTGCCCGAGTCGATGGGGGCGGCCCCGGCGATCATCGTCGGCACGCAGGTTAACCTCCCGATTGTGGGCGCCTACGAGCTGTACAACGTCTACTCGCTCGGCCCCGAGGAGGGCACGCTGCTGCTCGTCACCCGCGTGCTCGCCGCCGGTGGAATCGCCATCATCATCCTCCTAGGAGTAATGACGTGGTGGTTCACCCAGCGGGTGCTGAGCCCGGTGAAGGAGGCGGCCCACATCGCCGAGCGGCTCGCCGACGGCTTGCTCGACGAGCGCATGGCGGTGCGTGGCCGCGACGAGCTGGCCACCCTCGGGCGGTCCTTCAACGAGATGGCCGAGAGCCTGCAGGATCAGATCGAGCAGCTGGCCGAGCTCTCCCGCCTCCAGCAGCGCTTCGTCTCCGACGTCTCCCATGAGCTGCGCACCCCGCTGACGACGATCCGCATGGCCGCCGAGATGCTCTACGACGCCCGGGAGGACTTCCCGCCCACGGTGCAGCGTTCCGCCGAACTGCTCTACGCCCAGATCGACCGCTTCGAATCCATGCTCGCCGACCTGTTGGAGATCAGCAGGTTCGACGCGGGAGCCGCCGAGCTCGAGGTGGAGCACATCGACGTGCTCGGGGTCGTGCAGCGTGCCGTCGACCTCGCGGAGCCGTTGGCCGAGCGGCTCGGCTCACACATCACGCTCTCCTCCCCGGGGCGGCCCACGACGGCCGACGTCGACGCGCGGCGCCTCGAACGGATCGTGCGCAACCTCCTCAACAACGCCATCGAACACTCCGAGGGCAAGGGAGTCGACGTCACCGTAGGTGTGGACGACGCGGTGGTGGCCATCATGGTGCGCGACTACGGGGTGGGGATGACGGCGGACGACGCGGCCCACGTGTTCGACCGCTTCTGGCGGGCGGATCCCGCCCGGGCTCGCACGACCGGCGGCACCGGCCTGGGCTTGGCGATCTGCCTGGAGGACGCCCGCCTGCACGACGGCACCCTCGAGTCGTGGGGGCGCCCCGGGCAGGGCGCGGCCTTCCGACTGCGGCTGCCGCGGCGGGCCGGGCTCAGCGTCATCTCCTCGCCCGTGTTGCTCCCCGACGAGGAGGAAGCCGCTCTCGTGCCGACGATGGGCGCCGCGGCCGTGCCACGCTTCTCGGAGGATTCGTCATGACCACGACCCAGGCGCCGCCGGCCCGCCCGAGGCCGGTCGACCGTCCCGCTTCCCGCTGTCGGCCGCGGTCGCTGCTGCGGCGCGTGCTCGCCGGCCTCGTGCTCCTCGCGATGCTCGCCGGATGCGCCACCATGCCCACCACCGGACCGGTCATGGCGGCGGATCCTATCTTTCCCCGCGAGGACCGCGTCGTCCTCGTGGCCTACGGGCCGCAACCCGGTGCCACCGCCCCGCAGATCGTCCAGGGCTTCTTGCGCGCCGTCGCGGCCGGTGCCGCCGACGACTTCGCCGTGGCCCGGGAGTACCTCGCCGGGCCGGTCGCCCAACGGTGGGACCCGCTGGCGCAAGTGCGGGTGTATGAAGAACGCGATGAGCTGCACCTGTCGCAGACCGACACCGGAGCCATCCGGGTGCGAGTGCAGGCGGGAGCCAATGTCGACGCCCGCGGCCGCTACAGCACCTCGGGGCCGGACACGACGATCGAAACCGACTTCTCGTTGGCCCGCGACCACACGGGGGAGTGGCGCATCGTCGAACTCGAGGACGGCGTGCTCCTGTCCCCGGCCGCCTTCGACGCCCAGTTCGCCTCCCACCCGTTGTACTTCCTCACCCACGACCGTCGGATGATCGTGCCCGAGATCCGGTGGTTCCCGCGCCGCAACGTGGCCACGCAGATCGTGCGCAGCCTCCTCGATGGCCCGTCGCCGTGGCTTGCGGGGTCCGTGACGACGGCGTTCCCGCCGAGCACCCGCCTCGCCGTCGACTCCGTCGTCGTCGCCGACGGCGTCGCCCAGGTGGAGCTGTCCGCCGAGGTGCTGGGCATCGATGAGGCCCAAACCGCGCTCGTGCTCGCCCAACTGTATGAATCGCTGCGCACGGTTCCCGCGGTGCGCAGCGTCGAGGTCCGCGCCGCCGGCACCCGACTCCCCGCCCCCGAGACGCCCCCCAACCTCAGCCCGGCCTACATCACCCGCCAGGCGGTGGCCCTCGGGGAGGACGAGGTGTTGGCCTTCACCGGCGCGGAGCTGCAGCCCGCTCCGGAATACCTGCCCCTACCAAGCGCCGACGTGCGCGGCCTGGCGGTGCCCTACGACGACGCCCCGGGCCGCAGCGTCGTCGTCCTCGACGGCGACCTGCTCATGACGGTTCCTACCCCCGAGGCCGAGGCCACCACGCTGTACGTCGGCTCCGACCTCGTCGATCCCTCCATCGACCGCCACGGTTGGGCGTGGACGAGCCACCGCAACTCCGACGGTCGGCTCATTGCCGTGGCCGAATCCGGGGCCGTCGCCGAGGTCACCGCGCGGTGGCTCACCGACGCCGAGGTGCTGGCCCTGCGCATCTCGCGCGACGGCGCGCGGGCAGTCGTGGTGTGGCGCACCGAGGACGCGGTGCGCGCCGAAGTCGCCGGTGTACTGCGGGACCTGGACGACGCCCCGCTCCAGCTGGGCGAACCGATCGCGCTGGACGAGGCGCTCACCGACGTCCTCGACGTCGCCTGGGTCGATGAGGACACGGTGGCGGTGCTGGGCGCCGTGGCGCCAGGAGCCGAACGGCAGGTGCACCTCGTGGGCGTGGGGGGACGGTCCAGCGACCTGCCGCCGGTGCCGGGGGCCCAGCGGATTACCGCGGCCTCCGGGGACCGCTCCCTGCTGCTGACTACCGCCGAGGGCGAGCTGTATGAACGCAACGGGTTGGGCTGGACCGTGGCGGCGACCGGCGTGCGCGACCCCGCCTACCCGGGGTAGCGGCGCCGCCCCGGCCCGCCCTCAGTCCGCTTCGGGTGCCCGGCCGTCCCACTCGAGGCACAACCGCGCTCGGAGCAGAGCAGCGGCCGCCAGCATCGGGCGATGCGAATGGGGCCGGACGACGAAGCAACGCGCGCACGGCGGTGGTCGGCGCTACGGCACGCCGCCAGCAGCGCCCTGGGCGTTCTCGTGCCCGTGGACTGCGTCGGCTGCGGGGCGTGGGACGTCGCGGTGTGTGAGCCCTGCCGGATGTTCCTCGGCGGCCCACCGCTGCGAAGCGACTCCCGGGCGCCGCTGCTGGCCGGCGCCACAGCCGAGGCCAGCCTGCTGCCGGTGTGGTCGATGGCCGACTACACCACCCCGGTGCGCGAGATCGTGCTCGCCTGGAAGGGCAGCGGCCGCCGCGACGTTGCCGCGGTGGTGCTGGCGCAGGCCCGCCGCGCCGCCGCGTGGTGGGGCGATGAGGCCGCCGCGGCTCCCGATCACGCAGTCCACAGCCTGGTCGTTCGCAGCGCCGAATGTCTCATCGTCCCGGTCCCCTCCGGGCGGCTGCGGCGCAGCCGCGGGCTGCTGGTCGCCGCCCGTCTCGCCGACGCGGTCGCCGCCGGCCTCGCCTCGGCCATCCCCCGGGGTGGGCGGGTCCGCAGCGTCGACCTGCTCCGCCGGGGCCGGCGGGGACGGTCGATTCGGGTGCTGGGCGCGCCGCCGGCCGGCAGCGTGATCGTCCTCGTCGACGACGTGCTCACCACCGGGGCGAGCTTGGCCGCCTGCGCCCGGGCGCTGCGTGCCTGCGGCGGCGATGTCGTCGCGGGATTCGTCGTAGCCGCGACGCCGCCGCCCATCGACGAGGAGGGAGTAGACGACGGCGGGTTGGGCCCGTTGTCCTAGCCGGTGGGGGAGCGGCGTGTTACGCCGCCCCGACGACGGGCAGCCCGGGGCCACGGATCTCCTCATCCGTCCCGCCTTCGGGGCGGGTTTCCAGTAGCGTCTGGGTATGGAGCCACGCACCGGTCGCCCGACACTCGCGTCGGGGCGCCGTGCGGTCGCTGGCGGGAGGGAGGTGGCCTCTTCGCTCCTGGCCCGCCAGCACTAGCGGGCCGTGATCACCATTTCTGGGGCACAGCCCCATAGCTGTTTTCGGAGGTCAGAATGGACATCGCTGTCGTTGCCCGCAACACCGAGGTGAAGGACCGCTTCCGCACGCACCTGGAAGAGAAATTGGCCAAGGTCGAGCAACTGGCCCCGCGTACCCAGCGGATCGATGTCGAGATCACTCATGAGCGCAACCCGCGGCTGGCCGACAGAGCCGAGCGCGTCGAGATCACGGTGGTGGGCAAAGGCCCGACCGTGCGCGCCGAGGCGGCGGCCAACGACCGCTACGCGGCCCTCGACCTGGCCTCCTCCAAACTTTTCGAACGGCTGCGCCGCGCCCGTGACCGGTACAAGAGCCGCTATAAGTTCAAGTCCCGTGAAGCGATGGTGCCGGTCGATGTCCCCCGGCTCACCATCGAACCCGAACCGGAGCCGGTCGAAGAGGAACCCGAAACCCCGACGACGCCCACCGAACCAGGGGTCGCCGTCGAGACCCAGCTGGGCGACTCGCCGGTCATCGTGCGCCAGAAGCTCCACGACACCGAACCGATGACGGTCGACCAAGCGCTGTATGAGATGGAGCTCGTCGGCCACCCGTTCTACCTGTTCATCGACGCGGAGACGATGCAGCCGTGCGCGGTGTACCACCGCCACGGCTGGACCTACGGCATCATCCGCCTCAACCACGTCGTCGCGAGCTGACGCGCCCCTTCTCCGCTGGGCCGAGACCACGCCGTCTCGGCCCAGCGCCGTGCCCGCCCCCAGTTTGGCTCAGCGCGCAACGGCTTCGGCTCCGGGGCCGCGGGCACTTACCATGGGGGCGCAGTAGCAACCCAGCGCCGAGCCGACGGCGCTGACACACGAACCCGGGAGTGGCACGAGTGGCCTCGATCCTTAGCAAGATCCTTCGCATGGGTGAAGGACGCGTCCTCAAGCAGCTCGACGCCGTCGTCGCGCAGGTCAACACCCTCGAGGAAGACGCCCAGTCCCTCACCGACGAGGAACTGCGCGCGCGCACGGATGAGTTCAAGGAGCGCCTCGACGCCGGCGAAACCCTCGACGACCTGCTGCCCGAAGCCTTCGCCACCGTGCGCGAGGCGGCGGTGCGCACGCTGGGGCAACGGCACTTCGACGTCCAGATCATGGGTGGCGCGGCCCTGCACCGGGGCAACATCGCCGAGATGAAGACCGGTGAGGGTAAGACCCTAGTGGCCACCCTGCCCGCCTACCTCAACGCGCTCACCGGCAAGGGCGTGCACGTCGTCACGGTCAACGACTACCTCGCGAGCTACCAGAGCGAGCTCATGGGCCGGGTGTTCCGGTTCCTCGGTATGACCACCGGCGTCGTCCTGTCAGGCCAGCAACCGGCGGAGCGGCGCGAACAGTACGCCGCCGACATCACCTACGGGACGAACAACGAGTTCGGCTTCGACTACCTGCGCGACAACATGGCGTGGTCGACCGACGAACTC
>DATGSB010000005.1:0-8342 GCA_035303045.1 Actinomycetaceae bacterium
CTCCGCTGGTCCGACATCGACGGCTACGGCCACGTCAACAACGCGGCGATGCTCACGGTGCTCGAGGAGGCCCGCATCGCCACGTTCTGGCACGGGGAGGGCGAGACCAACGTCATCCAAGCCGGCCACGGCGGCGAGACCCTCACCTTCATCGCCCACCAGGAGATCGAGTACCTGGCGCCGATCTCCTACCAGGCCGAGCCGCTGCAGATCGAGCTGTGGCTGGCCCGCATCGGCGGTGCCAGCCTCGATGTGTGCTACGAGATCCCGGTCGACGGGGAGGTGGCCGTACGCGCGATGACGACCGTCGTCACCGTTGATCCGGCCACGGGCCGCCCGCGGCGGATCACGGCCGAGGAGCGGAGGGCCTGGGAGCCCCTCGTGGGCGATCCGGTGACGTTTCGCCGCGATCTCACCCGCTGACCCGCCTACCGGCTCGGAAGCCTGCGGCCTCGGGCTAACCGCCGAGCCGCGGGCTACTGTGCGGGGGCCATCCGCACCATGCCCTCTTGGGCGATGGTGGCCACGAGGCGGCCCCGCTCGTCGAACACGCGCGCGGTGCCCAGCCCACGCCCGCCTTGGGCACTCGGGGAATCCAGCACGTACAGCAGCCACTCATCGACCCGCACGTCGCGGTGCCACCACATCGCGTGGTCGAGGCTGGCCATGTTGAGCCCCTCCGACAGCCACGAGATCCCCAGCGCCCGCAGAATGGGCTCCAACATCACCTGATCGCACGCATACGCCAACAGCGCGCGGTGCAGCAGCTGATCGTCGGGCACACCACCACGCGAGCGCATCCACAGGCAGTGGCGCGTGGCCGCCGGCGGCAACGTCTCGGGCAGGTACAGGTGGCCCTCGACGTGCCGCAGGTCGAACGCGCCGTGGCGCAGCATGAACCGAGCCGCCGGGTGGTCCACCCCGGAGATCACCTCGCGCGCACTGCGCAGGTCCTCCGGCCCGGGGACGGTGGGTGGTTCCTCCGCGTGTTCCAGCCCCTCCTGCTGCTCCTGGAAGGACGTGATCATCGACAGGATCGGCACGTCGTTCTGCAGGGCGTGGGTGCGGCGGGCGCTGAACGAACCGCCGTCGCGCAGCTCCTCGACCTCCAGCACGATGGGTACTTCGACCCGGCCGGGGCGTAGGAAGTATCCGTGCACCGAGTGCGGCAGGCGTGGCGCCGTGCCGGCGTCCGCCGGGAGCGTCGCGCCGGCCGCGAGCAATGCCTGGGCGAGCACCTGCCCGCCGAAGACCCGCCCGGTGCGACGTTCCAGCGAGGTCGCGGTGAAGGTGAGTGGGCCCTCGCGCCGCAGCTCCAACACATCAAGGACGTCTTGCAGCTCCTTGCTGCGCGACGTCACGGAGCTTCCATCCGGTTGACCAGCGAGAAGGCGGCACGCTCGAGGTACTGCCACAGCATCTGCTCGAGGTCCTCGGCAAGGTCGAGCTCATCAAGCGCGGTCCGCATGTGGTGCAACCAGCGGTCGCGGGCCTCCGGGGTGACGGCGTACGGCGCATGACGCATCCGCAGGCGCGGGTGGCCGCGCTGCTCGGAGTAGGTGGTCGGCCCTCCCCAGTACTGTTCGAGGAACGTCCGCAGCCGCCAGATCGCGCCCTCCCAGTCATCCTCGGGGTACATCGGCGCCAATAGGTCGTCGTTTCGCACCCCGTCGTAGAACCGCCGCACGAGGCGGTCGAACGTGTCGGTGCCACCGAGGGCTTCCCAAGCGGTGACTTCACGGGCGGCAGAACTCCTCATAATCCCAACTCTCCAAGAACGGGTAATCCACCTCGAACGATTGAGCGCGCCTCCTCGGCCGACTCGGCCTCCATCGCGAGCCGCGCCAGCTCCTGGCAGCGAGTAAGGGGCGTTGCTTCCAGGACGGCGGCGACATCGGCGAGGGAGTGCGGCGACATCGACAGGCTCGTGACGCCCAGGCCGACGAGGGCAACCGCGGTGGCCGGGTCCGCTGCGGCTTCCCCGCACACCCCCACAGGCCGCGCCTGCTGCGCCCCGCCGGTACACGTGGCCTCGATCATCCGCAGCACCGCGGGCTGGAAGGCATCCGCGAGGCTCGCCAGGGAGCCCAGCAGCCGGTCGGCGGCCATGACGTATTGAATGAGGTCGTTGGTGCCGATCGAGGCGAAGGCCGCCCGCGCGAGGATCGGGCCGGCCAGGAGCGCCGCGCTCGGCACTTCGACCATGACGCCGGCGGTCTGCAGCCCCCGCCGGGCGCAGGCGGCGACGAACTCCTCCGCCTCATCGACAGTGGCGACCATGGGCGCCATGACCCACACCTCGGCGTCCTCGAGCTCGGCCGCCTGAGCGATGGCGTCGAGCTGGTTGGACAGGATCTTGGGGTTGCGCCACGACGTGCGCAGCCCGCGCACGCCCAGCGCCGGATTCGGTTCGTCGGTGTCGGTGAGGAACGGCATCGGCTTGTCCGCTCCGGCGTCCAGCGTGCGGATGACGACCTTCTTGCCGGGGAACGCTCGCAGCACGCTGCGGTATTGCGCCACCTGTTCCTCCACCGAGGGCTCCTCGGCCCGGTCGAGGAAGCAGAACTCCGTGCGAAAGAGGCCGATGCCTTCCGCGCCGGCCTCGGCGGCGGCGGTCGCACCGCCCGGCTCGCCGACATTGGCGAGCAGCTCCACCCGATGGCCGTCCGCGGTGCGCCCCACCCCGGAGAACGTGCGCGACTGCGCCGCCTGGCGCTCTGCCTCGGCCACCTGCTCGGCGGTGGGATGCAGCGTGACCGTTCCCGCCGCGCCGTCGACGAGCACCGTGGTGTTCGCATTGAGTTCCTGCAGAGCCCGCGCGACGCCGACGACCGCGGGGATGCCGAGGGAGCGGGAGAGGATCGCGGTATGTGACGTCGGACCGCCCTGTTCGGTGACGATCGCGCGCACCTTGCTCGGATCCAGCAGGGCGGTATCGGCCGGCGCGAGGTCGACGGCGACGAGCACAAACGGGTCGTGCCGCTGGGGGACACCCGGCATCGGCAGGCCCTCGAGGCTGGCGACGATGCGATCACGGACGTCGACGACGTCACGCACCCGTTCGGCCATGTAACCGCCGAGCTCGGTCAGCTGCCCCGCCACGTCCGCCGCTGCTTCCCACACGGCCCACGGTGGGGAGAGGCGCTCGTCGCGGACGTAGGCCTGGGCCGCCGTGACGAGCATGGGATCGGTGGCCATCTGTGCCGTCGTCTGCAGCACATCGCGGCTCGCGCCACCTGCCCGCTGCGCGGCCTCCTCCAGCCCCTGGGCAACTCGCTGGGCGTGCTCCGCGACCGACTGCGCGGCCGCATCGAGATCGGAATTGAAGGGCAGGCCGCGGCGGCTGCGAGGTTCAGCGATGGGAGCAGCCATCTGCGCGACGGGGCCCGCCGCGCGACCTGGGCTGACTCCGATCCCCCTCACCGTCCGCGCCTGCTGCTCGTCCTCAGTCACAGAGTGCTCCTGATCCGTCGCCATTCTGCCGCGTCCCGCCTCTCATCGAGCCGAGCCATGCGACCTTCCCCGCTGGGTGGGAGGAAGGCGCGTCCCTGGGGACGTTCCGAGCCTAACGTGCTGGGCTGCGATCCGAGACACCGCCCTTTCGGCTACCGTGCGCTCGCCCCGCCGCCCGTGGCGGGCGAGGCGGGAATGTCGCGCCTGGCGCCCGAGTTGGGGATGATGACGGCGGGCACGGATCGGGCCGTTAGGCTGATTTGTGGCGCCACGCTTCGTGGGGAGCGCACGTGACGGCTGGTTGAGCCGTGGATGAGGAGAACGAGATGAGCAAGGCAGGGTCAATCCTCGCTGGCCTCGGCGGCGACGGGAACATCGTGGAGCTCGAGGCGTGCATCACCCGGATCCGGGTGAAGGTTGCCGACGGCGCGAAAGTCGACGAGGCAGCGCTGAAGGAGGCGGGTGCCTTCGGTGTGGTCCAACAGGGCACCTCCATCCAAGTCGTCGTCGGACCAGAGGCAGACACGATCGTCGAGGACATCGAGGCGCTGCGTTGACGACGCGCGTCCACGCCCCGCTGACGGGCAAGGTCGTGGAGCTCTCGCGCATTCCCGATCCCGTCTTCTCCCAAGCGATGGTCGGCCCAGGCTGCGCCATCGATCCCACCGTCGCCGCCGGCGCGACAGCCCGCTCGCCGGTCGACGGCACCGTGGCGAGCCTGCACCCTCACGCCTTCGTCGTCGTCACCGCGGACGGCACCGGCATCCTCGTCCACCTCGGCCTCGACACCGTGGAGCTCGATGGCGCGGGATTCGAGCGCCATGTACGCGAGGGGGACGCAGTCGCGGCCGGCCAACCGGTGGTCACCTGGAACCCCGGCGACGTGCGGCGCAGCGGGCGCAGCGCGGTGAGCCCGGTGATCGCCCTGGACACCGATCCGGCGACGGTGAACCTCGCGGGCACGGTAGCCGACTACGTTCTGGCCGGTGAGGCATTGTTTGTCACGACTACACCTTCGAAGGAGCTAGCAGGATGACGCACGAGACCACGACCGCCCAGGTGGCAGATTTCTGGTTCGATCCGACCTGTCCGTGGGCCTGGATGACTTCTCGCTGGATGGGGGAAGTGGAACAGGTGCGTCCGGTGACGACGCGGTGGCACATCATGTCCCTGGCGGTTCTCAACGAGGGTCGGGATCTTCCCGAGGAATACCAGAAGCGCATGACCCACGCCTGGGCTCCGGCGCGTCTCGTGAACGCGGCCCGCGAGAAGCACGGCGAGGAGGTCGTCAAGCCCCTTTACGATGCGCTCGGCACCCGCTACCACCCCGGTGGTCGCGACGTCGCGGATCACAGCGTGCTCACCGAGGCGCTGGCCGAGGTCGGGCTGCCCGCCGACCTCATTGAGGACGCCACGAGCGAGGAGTTCGACGAGTCGCTGCGGCGCTCCCACGCCGAGGGGATCGGACTGGTGGGCGAGGACGTCGGCACACCGATCGTCGCGTTCAATGGCGTCGCGTTCTTCGGCCCGGTCATTACGCCCGCCCCCAAGGGCGAGGAGGCCGGCAAACTGTGGGACGGTTGCCTGCTGGTTGCAAGCGTGCCCGGCTTCTACGAGATGAAGCGGACGCGGACCTCCGGGCCCGACTTCAGCTAGTGACGCGCGCCCCCGCGCGGCCCTTCACCGGGCCGCAACTCGCTCTTGTTATCGCCGTCTGCGGCCTCGTCGTCGTCTTCGCTGTCATGCTGCTCGCACGAGCATGGGGCGCCGAGGGCCGAGACGGTGGTGCCGCCGAACTCCGCGTCGATGCCTCCCCCGCGGCCCCGCCGGCCTCGCCTGTCCCGCCGGCACAGTCAGCCACGCCAGCTGAGTCGCCGGTTCCGGCCGAGGCGCCGACGCCGCCCGAGGCGCCGTCCGACGCCGAGCCGCAGCGCTTCCGTTCCCCCTCGGGCAACATCGAATGCGCCATCAGCGTGGACAGCGCCGGCTGCGTCATCGCCAGCTTCGACTTCGACCCGGCTGACGGTGCCGACTGCGCGAACGGGGGCTACCTGCGCGTGGAACCGGCCGGCGCTTTCATGCCCTGCGAGGGGGCTCCTGACGCGACCGGTGCGGCGGCGCAGCTCGATTACGGCAGCGAGCTCACCGCGCATGGCTACACCTGCTCCTCCGAGCGCAGCGGTGTTACCTGCCGTCACCTCGACAGCGGATACGGCTTCGCCGTGGCGCGCGCCGGCTACGAGCTGTTCTAGCCCGGCCTCATCCCTGGACTCACCAGATCCGCACCCGCTCCTCGGGAGGCAAGTACAGCTCGTCGCCCTCGACGACGCCGAAGGCTTCGACGAAGGAATCGAGGTTGCGGACAACCCCATTGCAGCGGAACTCATTGGGGGAGTGCGGGTCGATGGCCAGCAGCCGGATGGCCTCTTCGTCGCGGGATTTTTGCTGCCAGATGCGGCCCCAGGAATAGAAGACTCGCTGCAGCCCGGTGAGGCCATCGATGACAGGGGCGTCGGCCAGTCCCGAGCGGCCTTGCTGGCGCAGCGCCAACTCGTAGGCCTTGATCGCGATCGTGAGCCCGCCGAGATCGCCGATGTTCTCCCCGACGGTGAGTTCTCCGTTGACGCGGTGGCTGTCGTCCAGCTGGGCGGGCCAGAACTCGTTGTACTGATCGATGAGAGCGCGGGTGCGCTTCTCGAACTCCGCCCGATCCTCGTCCGTCCACCAGTCGCGAAGCCGGCCCTCGCCGTCGTACTTCGAACCCTGATCATCAAAGCCATGCCCGATCTCATGCCCGATAACCGCGCCGATCGCGCCATAGTTCCACGCGTCGTCCGCCTCGACGTCGAAAAACGGTGGCTGCAGGATCGCGGCGGGGAAGACGATCTCGTTCATCGTCGGGTTGTAGTAGGCGTTGACCATCTGCGGCGGCATGAACCACTCGTTGCGGTCCACGGGCTTGCCGAGCTTCGCGAAGTTCCGCTGGGTTTCGAACCGATGCGCCTCGCGCACGTTACCGAGCAGATCCTCCGCTGAGATGTCCAGTTCGGAATAGTCGCGCCACTCGTCGGGATAGCCGATCTTGGCCGTGAAGGCATCGAGCTTCTCCAACGCTCGCTCCCGCGTGGCCGGGCCCATCCAATCCAGCGTGCTGATCGACTGGCGGTACGCCTCGATGAGGTTGTCGACGAGCCGTTGCATCGCCGCCTTGTGCCCGGCGGGGAAGTGGCGCTCGACATAGAGCTTGCCTACCGCTTCCCCCATCGCGCCCTCGACGAGGGACACCCCTCGCTTCCACCTATCGCGCTGCTCGGTGGCGCCGGTGAGGGTGCGGCCGTAGAAGTCGAAGTTCTCCTCGACGAACGCGGCCGAGAGGTAAGGGGCGCGCGCGTGCGCGGCGTGCCACAGCAGCCAGGCGCGCAGCGACTCCAGGTCCAGTTCCTGCCACGCACGGGCCATGTGTGTGAGGTAGGACGGCATGGCGACGATAAGGCGGTCGAGCGCCTCGCGGGGAGCGTCCAGCGCATCCCGCCAGTCCTCCCACGGGAACTCGGGAGCGAGGCCCTTCAACTGCGCCCACGTCATCGGGTTGTTGATGAGGTTGGCCTCCCGGCTCTTCACCGCATCCCAGTGGCCCTGCGCCAGCCGAGTCTCCACCGCCATGACCCGCTGGGCGGCGGCCGCCACCTCGTCGGCGGACAGCGCCCCGGTGAGCCCGAGGATGGCCTCGATGTGCTTGACGTAGGCCTCGCGGATGGCCGCGTACTTCTCCTCCCGGTAGTACGACTCATCCGGCAGGCCCAACCCCGATTGCCACGCGAAGGTGGTGTAGGCGTTCGGGTCGTTGAAATCGACGTCGACAAAAAGCGCGAACGCGGCCGTGACGCCGCTGCCGGCGAGGTGGGCCATGGCGCGTGCCAACATCGTTTTGTCCGCGCTGGCCGTGACCGGGTTGAGGTCCAGCTCCAACGGGACCGATCCGAGTGCCTCGAGCCTGTCGGTGGCCATGAACGAGGAGTAGAGGTCGCCGATCTGCTGGGCTTCGGCGGCCGTGTCGGGGCGCTGGGCGGCCTCGGTGATGATGGCGCGAACGCGCTGTTCCGACACGTCACGCAGGCGCATGAAGACGCCGTCGCGGGCGCGGTCGGCGGGGATGGCGTGGGCGCGGAGGAAGTGGCCATTGATGAACCGGTAGAGGTCGTCTTGCGGGCGCACCGTGGTATCCATGGCCTCTTCGGGGCTCATGGGCAGCACCCCGGTCGTCGCCGCGGTTGTGTCGTTCGTCGTCATGACCGCGACGATACGGGATGGGGCCGACACCCATCGAGCGAGCACGCTCCACCTGGCCCGGTGCACGAACCCGGTGTCGATACAAGGCAAGATAGGGGCATGCGTTTGCACATCGCCGCGGACCACGCGGGTTTCGAACTCAAGCAGGCCCTCATCGCTCACCTCGAGGGAGCGGGGCACGACGTCGTCGACCACGGCGCTCACGAATATGACGAGCTGGACGACTATCCGGCATTCTGCTTCGCCGCCGCCGAAGCGGCGGTCGCCGAGCCCGGCAGCCTGGGCATCGTCATCGGTGGCTCCGGCAACGGCGAACAGATCGCTGCGAACAAGGTGGCCGGCGCCCGCGCCGCGCTCGTGTGGAGCACGGACACCGCCACGCTCGCGCGGGCCCACAACGACGCCAACGTCATCTCGATCGGGGCCCGCCAGCACAGCGAGGCGGAGGCCGTCGGATTCGTCGAGGCCTTTATCGCCGAGCCCTTTTCCCAAGCAGAACGTCACCAACGCCGCATCGACCAGCTCGCCGCCTACGAAGGCGATCGCGCCGCCAAGTGAGCCACTGCGCCACGCGGCCCCATGGCGACTCCGCCATGACG
>DATGSB010000006.1:0-4310 GCA_035303045.1 Actinomycetaceae bacterium
CTCGACATGACGCTGGCCGTCCTGCGGCGCCTGCGCGCGGGCACCTCACCCTTCCAGGCCGACCGCATGCACCTGCACCACCGGCTGCTCGCTCTCGGGCACAGCCATCGACGCGCCGTTCTCGTGCTGTACATGTGGACCGCCGTCGTCGCCTTCGGTGCGGCGGCGCTCGCCATCTTCGACACCACCCAGGTGCTGCTCGCCACGACGGGCGCCGTCGTCGCCGCCATCATCCTCACCATTGCCCACCTGCCCGGGCTGCGCCGCCGCCGCGCGCCCGACCGGGCCGCCAACGTAACGACCTCGACGAAGGAGACCCCCCGATGACGACGTCATCCCCCGTACGCGACATGTTCGCCAAGATCTTGCGCCAGATGCTCGTGCTCTTCGCCGTCCTCGCTGTGGGTGGCAGCGCGATCGGCTTCCTCGCAGCGGGCACGGCCGGGCTGTGGGGTGCGCTGCTCGGGGCTGGGGTCGTCGGCTTCTTCATGGTCACCACGGCCGCCGTCATGCTCGCCACCGCGGACCGGCCGATGCACGTGGCTTCGGCCGCGTTCATCGGATCGTGGCTCGCCAAAGTCGCGGTCATCTTCATCGCGCTCTTGGTGCTTCGCGATGAAACCTTTTACTCAGGCGGGGTGTTCTTCGTCGTGCTGAGCCTGGCGATCATCGGCTCCGTGATCATCGAGATCCGAGGCGCCCTGCAGGCGCGCGTGCCCTACGTGCAACCCGGCGCTACCGCCGGCGGGCAGGTCGACCGGAGCGCCGACGGAACTTCGCCGTCGGAGGAAACATGACCTTCGTCACCCGATGCGGAGGCGGTTTCGAGGGCCTGCGGTAATACGTTACTCTTGCTCACGTCCCACGAAGGGGACTGACGGAAACCATGCCGGTTTCACCGCGATTCGAGAGCTCACTGGGGGTTTGCCCTGTCTGCCGTTGCGACTGTCCTGACTGCTGGCGCCGTTAGCGCCGCAGGTGAGGGTTGGACCCCACCGGGACTTGACGAGTTCTTTCCACCGGCCATTCTTTTCGAAGGCACAATCTTCGAGTTCAACCGCATCATGCTCGTGCGAGTCATCGCCACGGTTGTGCTCGTCGCCGTCTTCTGGCTGGCCGCTCGCCGCGCGACGCTCGTGCCCGGCCGCGCCCAGGGAGCGGTGGAGATGGCACTCGACCTCGTGCGGGTCAACATCGCCGAAGAGGTACTGGGTAAGGAGAGCGGCCGCCGCGCCACCCCGGTGCTCTCGGTCATCTTCTTCGGCGTTTTAGCCATGAACATCACGGGCGTGATCCCAGGCCTCAACATCGCCGGATCCTCCGTGATCGGCATTCCCCTACTCTTCGCCGCGATCGCCTTCGTCGCGTTCATCGTCGCGGGCATCCGGTCGAGGGGCGTGGGCGGTTACTTCAAGTCGACGCTCTTCCCCGAGGGCGTCCCGCCGGTGCTCTACATCATCCTCACGCCGATCGAGTTCCTCTCGGCGTTCATCCTGCGGCCGGCCACGCTCACCATTCGTCTGTTGGCCAACATGGTCGCCGGACACCTCCTGCTCGTGCTCGCCTTCGGCGCGACGCACTTCCTCTTCTTCCAGGCCGCCGGTGCTTTCAAAGCGCTGGGTGCTGTCACCCTTGCCGCGGGTCTGGCGTTCACTGTCTTTGAGATCTTCATCGCCGTTCTGCAGGCCTACATCTTTGCCCTGCTGACCGCGGTGTACATCCAGCTCTCGGAGGCATCCCACTAAGTCACACCCGGTCCGGTGTGCATCCGCCACGGACCACAGCACAACCCCAACCGGTCAACCGGACCGATAACGGAAGGACACATCTGTGGAAATCACCGGCAACATCGCCACTATCGGCTACGGCCTGGCAACCGTAGGCCCCGGCATCGGCCTGGGCATCCTCGTGGCGAAGACCCAGGAAGCCACCGCACGTCAGCCCGAGGTGGCTGGCCCGCTGCGGATCAACATGTTCATCGGTATGGCCCTCGTTGAGGCACTCGGCCTCATCGGCCTCGCAGCAGGCTTCGTATTCTGATGCTTGCCGCAGCACGAGTAGCCGCGGAGGCGGAGCAGAACGTGCTCCTGCCTGCGGGGTACGACATCCTGTGGAGCGCGGTGTCGATCGCTGTCATCGCGATCGTCATCGTCAAGGTCGTGCTGCCTGCCTTCAACAAGGTGCTCGATGAGCGCACCGAAAAGATCGAGGGCGGGCTGGCCGCCGGTGCGGACGCCCGCGCCGAGGCCGAGCGCCTGCGCGCTGAGATCGAGCGCGAGCTGACCGAGGCCCGGGTCGAGGCGGCCCGGATCCGGCAGCAGGCGGATGAGGACGGCGCAGCGATCGTGGCCGAGGCACGCGAGAAGGCGCAGGCCGAATCCGAACGCATCGTCACCGCTGGTCAGCGCAACCTCGAGGCGGAGCGGCAGCAGGCGGCGACCGCGCTGCGCAACGACGTGGGGGCCCTGGCCACCAGTCTCGCCGAGCGCATCATCGGCGAAACGCTGCGCGATGATGCGGCCCGGTCCCGGGTCATCGACCGCTTCCTCGACGAGCTTGAAGACAGCGACTCGACCAACCTGGTGACCACGACCGAAGGGCAGGACGGGCAGGCGTGATGCGAGCGAGTAGCCAGGCGGCACTGCGGGCCGGCGCCGAGCGCTGGGAACCCGTGCTGCGTGAGGTCGGGGAAGACGCGCGGGGTTTCGGTGAGCAGCTGTACGGCGTGGCAGACACGCTGCACGGTTCGGGCTCGCTGCGGCGCGCGCTGACCGACCCGTCCCGAGACGGCGAGGACAAGGCCAAGCTCGCCCGTGCCGTGTTCGCACCGCACGCGGCTTCGCAGGTGGTCGACCTCATCGCCGGGCTCGTACGGTCGCGGTGGTCGCAGGACGACGACCTCGCGGAAGCCGTCGAGGAGCTCGCCACCACATCGATCCTGGCCGCCGCTCAATCTCGCGAGAAGCTGCTGCAGGTCGAGGAAGAGCTCTTCCTCGTCGAGCGGCTGCTGGCTGATAACCGGGAGCTGCGCCGACGGCTGACGGACGCCGAGGTGCCCGTGGCAGACCGTCTCGCCGTCGTGGAGAAGCTCCTCGGCAGCCGCGTGGAGGTCGAAACCCGCATTCTGTTCGACCGGCTCGTGGCCACGGCATCGGCTGGCACGCTCAGTGCCGGGCTCACTCGCATCGGCCGGCTGGCCGCCAGCCGCCGTGACAGGCTCGTCGCCTCCGTCATCGCGGCGGCCCCGTTGAGCCGTTCCCAGGAGGAGCGCCTCGCGAACATCCTGCAACGCCAGTACGGTCGCCCTGTGCACGTTAACGTGGCACTGGACCCCGAGATCATCGGCGGACTGCAGGTACAGATCGGCGCCGACGTCATCGACGGCACCATGCTCACCCGCCTCAACGACGCCCGTCGCCGGTTCCACGGCTGAGGGCACCGCACAGACAAGCTGCGGCCCATGGCGGGCCGCGAAGGAGAAGGAACTGCAGATGGCAGAGCTGACGATTAAGCCCGAGGAGATCAGGGCGGCGCTGGACAGCTTCGTCGACTCCTACCAGCCTGCCGAGGCGGTGAGCGAGGAAGTTGGCCGCGTCACGGTCGCCGGTGACGGGATCGCCCGTGTTGAGGGTCTGCCCGGCGTCATGGCCAACGAACTCGTGCGCTTCGAGGACGGCACGATGGGAGTCGCGCTCAACCTTGACATCCGCGAGATCGGTGTCGTTGTTCTCGGTGAGTTCGCCGGGATCGAAGAGGGCCAGACGGTGCACCGCACCGGTGAGGTTCTCTCGACGCCGGTGGGCGACAACTTCCTCGGCCGCGTGGTCGACCCGGTCGGCAACCCGATCGATGGCCTCGGTGACATCGAACCCGACGCCAACCGCGCCCTGGAGCTGCAGGCCCCGGGTGTGATGGACCGTAAGTCGGTGCACGAACCGCTGCAGACCGGCATCAAGGCGATCGACTCGATGATCCCCATCGGCCGGGGGCAGCGCCAGCTCATCATTGGCGACCGCGGCACGGGTAAGACGGCGATCGCGGTCGACACGATCCTCAACCAGAAGGCCAACTGGGATTCCGGGGACCCGAACAAGCAGGTGCGCTGCATCTACGTCGCGGTCGGCCAGAAGGGTTCCACCATCGCGTCCGTGCGCGGCGCGCTGGAGGAAGCCGGCGCCCTGGAGTACACGACGATCGTGGCCTCCCCGGCCTCCGACCCCGCGGGCTTCAAGTACATCGCCCCCTACACCGGCTCGGCCATCGGCCAGCACTGGATGTACCAGGGCAAGCACGTCCTCATCGTCTTCGAC
>DATGSB010000007.1:0-7013 GCA_035303045.1 Actinomycetaceae bacterium
GGCGGGCTGGGCCTGGTCGGGAGCGAGGATGACGACGAGGTCGGCATCCGACACGGCCTCGGCGATGCTGGCGACCTTGAGCCCCTCGTCGCTCGCCTTCGCCGCGGACTTGCTGCCTTCGCGCAGCCCCACGGTGACGTCGACACCGGAGTCACGCAGGTTGAGGGCGTGGGCATGCCCCTGGCTGCCGTACCCAATGACGGCGACCTTCTTCGACGCGACGATCGATAGGTCGGCGTCGGACTCGTAGTACATCTCAGCCACTATTTTCTCTCCTGTTATGTGGGGATATCGGGTCAGGCACTGCGGACACGTTCAAGCGTTCGATCGGCCATCGAGCGACTGCCGCGGCCGATCGCCACGGTTCCAGACTGCACGATCTCACGAATTCCGTAGGGCTCCAGCGCCGTCAGCAGCGCGGTGAGCTTGGAATGGGAGCCAGTGGCCTCGATCGTCACCGCGTCCGTGACGACGTCCACGACCCTGGCGCGGAAGAGCTCCACGACCTGCAGCACCGCGGTTCGCGACGAATCATCGGCCTTGACCTTGACGAGCAGCAGTTCGCGCTGCACCGAGGTCTCCGGCTCGAGCTCGACGATCTTGAGGACGTTGACGAGCTTGTTGAGCTGTTTGGTGACCTGCTCCAACGGCAGCTCGTCGGCGTCCACGACCACGGTGATCCGCGATACCTCGGGGTGCTCCGTCGGCCCGACGGCCAACGAATGGATGTTGAAGGCGCGACGGGCGAACAGGGCGGCGACGCGGGTGAGCACGCCTGGCTTGTTCTCCACGAGCACCGACAGCGTGTGGCGGTTCATTGTTCCTCGCTTCACTCGTCGCGGTCCCACTCGGGCGTCATGCCCTGAGCGTATTGGATGTCGTCGTTACTCACGCCGGCGGCCACCATGGGCCACACCATGGCGTCGGCGCTGACCGTGAAGTCGACGACGACGGGACGGTCGTTGATCTCCAGGGCCTGCTTGATGACGTCGTCAACCTCGGCCACCGTCTCGGCTCGCAGGCCGACGCAGCCCATCGCTTCGCCGAGCTTGACGAAGTCGGGGATACGACGGGTGCTGTGGCCGGTGTTGAGGTCGGTGTGGGAGTAGCGGCCGCCGTAGAACAGCGTCTGCCACTGGCGCACCATCCCCAACGAGGAGTTGTTGATGACCGCGACCTTGATCGGGATGCCCTCCAGTGCGCATGTCGCGAGCTCCTGGTTGGTCATCTGGAAGCAGCCATCGCCGTCGATCGCCCACACCGTGCGATCGGGCAGGGCGACCTTCGCGCCCATCGCGGCCGGCACGGCGTAGCCCATCGTGCCCAGGCCTCCGGAGTTGAGCCATGTGCGGGGGTGCTCGTAGCGGATGAACTGGGCCGCCCACATCTGGTGCTGCCCCACGCCCGCGACGTAGATGGAATCCGGGGCGGAGAGCTCACCGATGCGGGAGATGACGTGCTGGGGCGCGACGAGGCCGTCGGCCGTGGGCGTCCATCCCAGCGGGTAGGTAGTGCGCAGCTCGTCCATCCGCCGCCACCAGGTGGTGAGGTCCGGCTTGCCGTACTGCTCATGGGCCTTACCGAGCTCCACCACCAGGTCGGGGAGCACATCGGCCAGGTCTCCCACGATCGGCACGTCGGCGTAGCGGTTCTTCGAGATCTCCGCTGCGTCGATGTCGGCGTGGACGATCGTTGCCTTCGGGGCGAAAGAGTCCAGCCGGCCGGTCACGCGGTCGTCGAAGCGCGCCCCGAGGGTGACGATGAGCTCGGCTTGCTGCAACGCGGCCACAGCGGCGACGGAACCGTGCATGCCCGGCATGCCCAGGTGCTGCGGGTGGGAATCGGGCAGCGCGCCCCGCGCCATGAGCGTGGTCACCACCGGCGCGCCCGACAGGTCGGTCAGCGCCCGCAGCTGCTGCCATGCCTCGGAACGGATGATGCCCCCGCCGACGTAGAGCACCGGGCTACGGGAGGTGGCCAGTAGTCGGGCCGCCTCTCGGATCTGGCGCTGGTGAGGCTTGGGCACCGGGCGGTACCCGGGCAGGTCGAGCCTCGGGGGCCACGAAAAGTCGAGCATCTCTTGCTGCGCGCTCTTGGCGATGTCGACGAGCACCGGGCCGGGGCGGCCGGTGGCGGCGAGGTGGAACGCCTCGTTGATGCGCGCGGGAATGTCGGCGGCCTCGGTGACGAGGAAGGAGTGCTTCGTCAGCGGCATCGTGGCGCCGACGATGTCGGCTTCCTGGAAGGCATCGGTGCCGATGGCCGAGGCGCCCACCTGGCCGGTGATCGCCACGAGTGGCACCGAGTCCATGTTGGCATCGGCGATGGCGGTGATGAGGTTCGTCGCACCCGGACCCGAGGTGGCGATGCACACCCCGACGCGCCCGGTGGCTGCCGCGTACCCGGTGGCCGCGTGCCCGGCGCCCTGTTCGTGCCGCACGAGGATGTGGCGCAGCTTCGTTGAGTCGAAGAGCGGGTCGTAGGTGGGCAGGATCGCGCCGCCGGGGATGCCGAAGACGACGTCTACGCCAACCTCTTCGAGTGAGCGCACGATCGCTTCGGCGCCGGTCATCCGCTCCGTCACCGTGGTCGCCGGCTCGGTGTCACCGATGTGCTGGCGGGGCGGGGTCGGGCGCGGTTCCGCGCTCGAGCGGGACGCTCGTGGGGGCGCTGGGACAGTTCCCTTAGCCATGGTGCCCTCCTGTCATTGATGCCGGTTGGCAATAAAAAACCCTTCGCCCCATGAGGGGTGCGAAGGGAGGCGCGCAACCGGGCTTCATCTAGCCGTGGGTTGCGCGCCGAAGAACTACAAGGCCGGTTCGCATGGTTCGAGAATACCCCCGCCGGCCCACCTAGGTCTAGACGTCTCAATATATGGCTTTTCGTATCGCCTAGCGGACGCCGGTCGGCCGAGCGCCGTCTCCCATTGTTCCACTCCGGCGTGCCCGCTATACAGAGTGGCATGCGCGTGATCGAAGCCAATCAAGCCGGGGAGCCCGGCGTCCTGACGATGGTCGACCGGCCCTCGCCCTCCCCCGGGCCCGGGGAAGTCCTCGTCGAGGTTTCCGCCGCCGGCGTCAACTTCATCGATACCTATCGCCGCAGCGGGGTGTATCCGGCCAGCTATCCCCACGTGCCCGGCAGCGAGGGGGCGGGCACCGTCACCGCGCTCGGCTCCGGCGTCTCCGATCTGGCCGTCGGAGATCGCATCGCCTGGTCCGAGGCGCCGGGCAGCTATGCGGAGCGGGTGGTCGTGCCGGCACGCGCGGCCCTGCGAGTACCAGCGGGCCTCGACCTTCACACTGCGGCGGCGTTGCCACTGCAGGGTTTGACGGCGCACTACCTGTGCGCCTCGACGTATCCCGTCACTCAGGGCGATGTGGCCCTCGTTCACGCTGGGGCGGGTGGGGTGGGATTGCTCCTCACCCAGCTCATCGTGAGCCGCGGCGCGCGGGTGATCACCACGGTGTCGACGGCTGCCAAGGAGCAGATGTCGCGCCGAGCCGGCGCGAGCGAGGTCATCCGCTACACCGAGCTCGCCGATCTCCCCGCCCAACTGCCCGAACGCGTGCGTGAGCTGACGGACGGCCGCGGTGTGGATGTCGTCTACGACGGCGTCGGGCGTGACACGTTCGATGCCTCGCTGGGCTCGCTGCGCCCCCGCGGCATGCTCGTGCTGTTCGGTGGTTCCAGCGGGCAGGTGCCCCCGTTCGATCTCCAACGACTCAACTCCGCGGGGTCCCTCTTCATCACCCGGCCCACACTCGCCCACTACGTGGCCACTCGCGAGGAGCTCGAGTGGCGGGCCGCGGAGATTTTCGACGCCGCGGCCCGCGGCACGCTCGACGTGCACATTGGGGCGCGCTACGAGCTCGCCGAGGCTGCCGACGCCCACCGAGCCTTGGAGGGGCGGGCGACGACGGGCAAGGTGCTGCTCGTTCCCTGAGGCCTACGCCGCCGCAGAGCGAACGCAGCGGCGTGGCCGGGGGTGTCACTCGAGGATGGCGCCGCGAGAGGCCGATTGGACGAGCTTGGAGTACTTCGCCAGCACGCCGCGGGTGTAGCGCGGGGGCAGGGGCTGCCAGCCATCGGCGCGGCGCTGGAGTTCGGCGTCGTCGACGAGGAGGTCGAGGGTGCCGTTTGCGACGTCGAGGCGGATCTTGTCGCCATCGCGCACGTGGGCGATGGGGCCGCCGTCGACGGCTTCGGGCGCGACGTGGCCGACACACAGGCCGGTCGTGCCGCCGGAGAACCGGCCATCGGTGAGCAAGAGGACGGACTTGCCGAGCCCGGCGCCCTTGATGGCGCCGGTGATGGCGAGCATCTCGCGCATCCCGGGCCCGCCCTTGGGGCCCTCGTAGCGGATGACGACGACGTCGCCGTCGGTGATCGTGCCGTCCTCCAGGGCATCCATCGCCGCCCGTTCCCGCTCGAACACGCGCGCGGTGCCTTCGAAGACGTCGGTGTCGAACCCGGCTGATTTCACCACCGCACCCTCCGGCGCCAGAGAGCCGCGCAGGATCGTGATGCCGCCGGTGGCGTGGATGGGCTGGTCCAGCGCGCGCAGGATCTTGCCGTCCGGGTCGGGCGGGGCGATGTCGGCGAGGTTCTCGGCCACGGTCTTGCCGGTGACGGTCATGCAGTCGCCGTGGAGCAGCCCGGCATCCAGCAGGGCCTTCATCACGACGGGAACCCCGCCCTTACGGTCGACGTCGTTCATGACGTAGGAACCGAAGGGCTTGAGGTCGCCGAGGTGGGGAACGCGGTTGGCGATGCGGCTGAAATCCTCGAGCGTGAGGTCGACCTCGGCCTCGTAGGCGATGGCGAGCAGGTGGAGCACGGCGTTGGTGGAGCCGCCGAAGGCCATGACGACGGCGATGGCGTTCTCGAACGCCTCCTTCGTCATGATGTCGCGGGCGGTGATGCCCTTGCGCAGCATGTTGACGACGGCCTCGCCGGCCTGGTGAGCCGAGACGTCGCGGCGCCGGTCCGCCGAGGGCGGGGCTGCCGAGCCGGGCATCGACATGCCCATGGCCTCCGCGACGGAGGCCATGGTGTTGGCCGTGTACATCCCGCCGCACGCGCCCTCGCCGGGGCAGATCGCTCGTTCGATGCGGTCGACGTCGTCGCGCGACATGAGGCCGCGGGCGCAGGCGCCCACCGCCTCGAAGGCGTCGATGATCGTCACTTCCTTCTCGGTGCCGTCCGACAGCTCGACCCAGCCGGGCATGATGGACCCGGCGTAGACGAACACCGCGGCAAGGTCGAGCCGCGCGGCCGACATGAGCATGCCGGGCAGCGACTTGTCGCAGCCCGCGAGGAGCACCGAGCCGTCGAGGCGCTCGGCCTGCATGACGGTCTCGACCGAGTCCGCGATGATGTCACGTGACACCAGGGAAAAGTGCATTCCCTCGTGCCCCATGGAGATGCCGTCGGACACCGAGATGGTGCCGAACTCCAGCGGGTAACCGCCCGCCGCGTGCACTCCCTCCTTGGCCGCCTGAGCGAGGCGGTCCAGAGACAGGTTGCACGGGGTGATCTCGTTCCAGGAACTGGCGACCCCGATCTGTGGCTTGGCGAAGTCGTCGTCGCCCAGCCCGACCGCGCGCAGCATTCCCCGCGCAGCTGTCGCCTCGAGTCCGTCGGTCACTTGCCGGCTACGGGGCTTGATGTCGATGTTGGAGGCCTCGGTGCTCATGGGGTCGAGTCTAAGACCTTGCCGCGCACCCGACGCGCATTCGTTCGCGCGTCGGAATTCATCGCACGACGAGCACCGGGCATTCGGAACGATGGATGACGCCCCGGCTCACCGAGCCCAGGAGCAGGCTCGCCAGGTCGCCACGACCGCGGGCGCCCACGACGATGAGCGCGGCGCGCACATCGCGACCGTAGTTGGCGACCACTTCCTCCGGCTCGCCCTCGATGCTGGCGTCCTCGACCGTCAGGTCGGGGTGGGCCTCGAGCACGCGCGTGCGTGCCCGTCCGACCACACCCTCGGCTGCGCGAGGGAGTTCGGCCGCCAGACTCGTCTGGGCGCCGCCGCCGGCGTCGTAGAGGATTTGCCAGGGGTTGGCGGCCACGGCCCCGGCGCCCTGCCCCTCGTGCTGGACGGGCGGCCAGGTGTTCCACGCCGGGGCGACCCAGGCCGCCACGATGTGCAGCGGGGCCCCGCTGGTAGCGGCAAGCTCGCCCGCGTGGTCGAGCGCGACCTCGCTGTGCTCCGACCCGTCGACGCCCACGACGATGGGGGCCGTAGCCGATGGCAACGGGGTGCCGTGCCCGCTGGTGACGACAACGGGGCAGTGGGCGTGAGCCGAGACGGCGAAGGCCACCGAGCCGAGCAGTGCACTTCGCACGCGGCCGCGCCCGCGATTGCCGATGACGACGACCTGCGCCTCAGCGGAAAAGTCTTGCAGAGCCGCTGCGGCTCCCTTGAGCACGCCTCGGGCCTCGACGTCGATATCGGGCCATTCCTCCCGGACGGCTGCCGCGCCCTCCTCAGCGATCGACTGCGCACCCTCCGTGGCGACCTGCGCGACGCCGGCCTGCTGCGGAGTCCAGTCCGGGTGCTCCCAGCCGGCAGCGTGGAGCACGATGAGAGGCGCCCCGCGCAAGTGGGCGAGCTGGGCTCCCCATGTCAGCGCGACCTCGCTTTCCCGCGAGGTGTCGTAACCAACAACGATGGGTTTGGTCGTCGTCCGAGTGTTGTCATCAGCCATATTGATCAGCCTCCGGTTCACAGACTACGTCAATGCGCCAATCGTCTCAGGCGGCCTGCTACATCGCAGGTACGAGCGCTCCAGGAATGCATCCAGGCGAATCACCTATACAACGCACAAAGGCCCGCAGCCATGAGGCTGCGGGCCTTTGCACACAATATGTTCGGCGGTGTCCTACTCTCCCACGCGGTCTCCCACGCAGTACCATCGGCGCTGAAAGGCTTAGCTTCCGGGTTCGGAATGGGACCGGGCGTTTCCCTTTCGCTATAGCCGCCGTAACCCTATAGAGACCAC
>DATGSB010000008.1:0-3898 GCA_035303045.1 Actinomycetaceae bacterium
CGGCGCCGTCCTCGCGACGCGGCGGTCGCAACGACGTATCTGGAGAGCACCATGGCAGTGGTCAGCAAGGCAAGCACCCAATGGAACGGCGAACTGTTCAGCGGTTCGGGCAACACGACCCTGGAAACCTCCAAGCAGGGCACCTTCGACGTGAGCTGGAAGTCTCGCGGCGAGGGCGAGACGACGTCGACGACCCCGGAGGAGCTCATCGCCTCGGCGCACGCGACGTGCTACGCCATGCAGTTCTCCGTCATGCTCGCGGAGAACGGCACACCCCCCACCCAGCTCAACACCGCCGCAGCCGTGACTTTCGTGCCGGGTACGGGCATCACCGGGATCGAGCTCACCGTGCGCGGCAAGGTCGATGGCATCGACAAGGATGCGTTCACGGATCTGGCCACCAAGGCCAAGGAGCAGTGCCCGGTGAGCCAGGCGCTCGCCGGCACGACCATTACCTTGGGAACCGTCGAACTCTCGTGAGCCCTCCGGGCGCTGGAGCCCGCCTCGTGCGGCTCCAGCGCCACGCGGGCCGGGTTTCGGCCGCACCGTCCCCAGCCAATGGCGGTGAGGCTCACAGTGCCATCCCGTAGCAGCGTCCCAGCCCCGTCCGGCGCGCGGACGTAGCCTGGGGCTATGTCTGAATCACTTTCTCTCGCCGACGTCGTCGAGATGCTTGATGGGCGCTACCCGCCCCACACCGCCGAGGAGTGGGACGCCGTCGGGCTGGTCGCCGGGGATCCCGCAGCCGCGGTGCGCCGGGTGCTGTTCGCCGTCGATCCGGTCTTGGACGTCGTGGCGGAAGCCGAGGAGCACGACGCCGATCTCGTCGTCACCCACCACCCCCTCTACCTGCGCGGCACAACCAGCGTCGCGGCGACCCAGCCGAAGGGCGAGGTCATTCACCGCCTCATCCGCGCCAACTGCGGCCTGTACACGGCTCACACGAACGCCGACGTCGCTGCCGGCGGCGTCAACGATGCCCTGGCCGACCTCTTCCACCTCGAGGAACGCAGCCCGCTACGCGCCCACGATGCCGCGGGCTTGGACAGCTGGGTCACCTACGTCCCGGCGTCCGACCTCGACGCCGTCATCGACGCCATGGCCGCCGCGGGGGCCGGTCGACTCGGCAATTACGAGCGCTGCGCCTTCACCTCCAGCGGGCACGGGACCTTCCTGCCCATAGGCGAGGCGCAACCGACGATCGGGGAGGTGGGCAGCCGCACCCTCACGCCCGAGGAACGCCTCGAAATGGTCGCTCCGCCCGAGCTGCGCGCGCAAGTGCTGGCCGCGCTGCGAGCAAGCCACCCCTACGAGGAGCCCGCCTTCACGGTCGTCACCCACGCCGCCCAACCGGCAAGCACCGGCCTGGGGCGCATCGGCACGTTGCCCCAGCCCATGACGCTGCGGGACTTCGCCCGGCGCGCCGCCGAAGTCCTGCCCTCAACTCCGCAAGGAATCCGAGTGAGCGGAGATCTCGACGCCGAGGTGTCGCGGGTGGCGGTGTGCGGCGGTTCGGGCGACTCGCTGCTGGCGACGGCGGCGGCCCTGGGGGCCGACGTCTACCTCACCGCCGATCTGCGACACCACCCCGCCTCGGAGTCCCGCGAGCGGGGGCGCCCGTACCTCGTGGATGCAACCCACTGGGCCAGTGAATGGCCCTGGCTGCCAGTGGCCGCCGAGCACCTACGGAGTGAGGCGGCGGCCAGGGGAGCGCGACTTGAAGTGATCGTCAGCACAGCGGTCACCGATCCGTGGACGACCATGCTGCGCAGCAGCGACAATGGCCTTTCGGTCACCAATGATGGAGCCGCTTTGTGATCACAGCACCGCAAGCCGACCAGCGTCGACTTCTCGAGGTCCAATCGATCGACACCTCGATGGCGAAACTCAACCACCGGCGTCGCACCCTGCCCCAGCACGCAGTGTTGGAGGAGCTCGAAGCCCGAGCCGCCGACACCCAGCGCGCCCAGGTCGCCGGGCGCAGCGCGCTGGCGGACGCCCAGCGCGAACAGAACAAGGCGGAGGCCGATGTCGAGCAAGTCCGGCAGCGGGCCGCCCGCCACCAAGCCCGCCTCGAATCGGGCGGCGTGAGCGCCAAGGACGCCCAGGCTCTCGAGGCAGAACTCGCGCAGCTGGCCGAACGCCAAAGTCACCTCGAGGACGTCGAACTCGAGGCGATGGAAGCGGTGGAGGAGGCGGAAAACCACCTCGCGCAACTCGCAGACATGGCAGCGGCCATCCACGCCGACGTGCAGCGCCACGCCGCCGAACGCGACAGCGAGACGGCGAGCATCGACAAGGAGATCGAGCAACTGGCCGAGCAGCGCCAGGCGCTCACCCAGGGAATGCCCGAGGACCTGCTCTCGCTGTATGACCGCGTGCGCGACCGCACGGGAGGGCTCGGTGCGGTGGCCCTGTACGGGCAGCGCACCGAGGGCGCGCAACTCAACTTCTCACTCACCGAACTCGACGCGATCCGCTCCGCGCCGGCCGATGAGGTCGTGACATCGGAGGAATACCACTACATCATCGTCCGCATGGATGACTCGTGACCGGCCCGAGCCTGTTCGATGACCCCGCGCTCGACGGGGCAGGCGAGCGGCCCGTCATGGCGCCCATGGCCGCCAACAAGCTCAGCAGCACGCCGCCGCGCCGGCTCATCGTCGAGGCTGACGGCGGGGCGCGGGGCAACCCGGGCCCGGCGGGCTATGGCGCGCTCGTACGCGAAGGCGACGTGGTGCTCGCCGAGCGGGCGGCCTTCCTCGGCGTGGCATCCAACAACGTGGCGGAGTATTCGGGCCTCATCGCCGGGTTGCAGGCGGCGGTCGACATCGATCCATACGCACACATCGAGGTGCGAATGGATTCGAAGCTCGTGGTCGAGCAGATGTCCGGGCGCTGGCGCATCAAGCACGCCGACATGCAACGCCTGGCCCGCCAGGCGCGGGCCATCTTCGACCCCCGGCAGGTGGAGTACACCTGGATCCCACGAGCGGAGAACTCGGCGGCGGACACACTTGCCAACGAGGCCATGGACACCGGCGGCCATATCTCCCGGGACTACTTCGAAGCCGAGCCTAGGGGCGATACGCCCCTGACTGCAGTGGAGCCGAACGACGCCGAGGACAGCGGCCGCCCACCCCTACCCGACCTCGACGCGGGCGCGGCCGGCGCCGCGCGGTCCGACGCCGTCACCCTCGTGCTCGTGAGCCCGGGGATGACCCCGGAAGAGGCAACCGACGGCGATCCCCAGCTCAGCTTCGCGGGAGTGGAGATCGCCGGCGCGGCGGCTGCCCTCGTGGACCGCATTGGGGTCGACCTGTGGCCCTCTCTGCCCGTACCGAGCGTGCTGCTGTCCTCACCGATGGTGCGCGCCCAACAGGTCGCCGTGCTGCTCAGCGAGGCGACCGGGCTGGGAGCTCCGTACGTGGAGCGCGATCTGGGCCCGCCGACGGCGGAGGAGGAACGCGCAGCCTTCGCCGAGCGCGTGACGCAAACGCTGGACAGGGTCACCCGCGCCTACCCCGGGCAGACGATCGTGCTGGCCGCTCACGCAATTATCGTGGCGGCCGTGGCCGGAACCGTCATGGGCCTGGACGCCGAGGGCTGGGAGCTGTTGCGCGTGGCGCCGGGCACGATCAGCGTCGTGCGCTGCTGGCCCGGCGGCGGAGAGATCCACGTGCTGGGTTGCCCCGCCCAGCTGACCGCCGCCGATCTGGACGACGCCACCCCGTGACTCACCCCCCGGGCCGCGGGGCTCGGGGCGTAGGATGGTGGCGGATGAGTCGGCCAGGCGGCCGCGGCGCCCGCAAGGGCGACGAGGAACGTCCGGACTCCACAGGGCAGGGCGGTGGGTAACACCCACCCGAGGTGACTCGCGGGAAAGTGCCACAGAAAG
>DATGSB010000009.1:0-9736 GCA_035303045.1 Actinomycetaceae bacterium
GGCCTTCGTCACTGTGCTGCCGAGGGCAGCTTCCGTTCGACCGTGGCGGATACCTCGCGACCTCGGAGCATGATGAGCGTGGGGGACGAAACGACAGCGATGTCGTGGCGTGGGTCCGAGTCGTACACCACGACGTCGGCAGGAGCACCCTCCGCGATTCCCTGCGCGTTGAGGAAGTCGCGGGCCCGCCAGCTTGCCGCGGCGACGACCTCCCCGGCGGGCACGCCGGCGCGCACGACCTCGGCGAGCTCCGCCGGCAGCGAGCCGTGGCTGATCGTCCCGCCGGCATCTGAGCCCATGAGGAAGGGCACTCCCGCGTCGTGCAGCTGGGCGACCTGTTCGTGGCGGCGCGCGTGTAAGCGGGTCATGCGCCGGGCGTAGCGCGGAAACTTCGTGCCGGCCTGGGCCGCGATGTCGTCGAACCTGGCTACCTGCAGCAGCGTGGGCGTCACCGGGATGCCACGGCGAGCGGCTTCGGCCATGTGGTCGGCCGTCATCCCCGTGCCGTGCTCGATGTTGTCGATGCCGGCGTCGAGGAGGTCGTCGATGGCCTCGTGGCTGAACACGTGAGCGGTCACCCTCGCACCCGCCTCGTGGGCCGCTGCGATGCCGTCCATGAGGGCCTCGCGAGGCCACAGCGGCGTGAGATCGGCGTCCGCGCCGAGGGACCGGTCGATCCAATCGGCGACGAGCTTGACCCAGCCGTCGCCCCGGCGCGCCTCCTCCGCCATCGCTTGCGGCAGTTCGTTCACGTCATCGAGCTCACGCCCGAAGTTACGCAGATACCGCTTGGGACGCGCGAGGTGGCGGCCGGCTCGGATGAGCCGCGGCATGTCGCTGTGCTCGCTCAGCCAGGACGTGTCCCGCGGTGCCCCGGCGTCGCGGATGAGGAGGACGCCGCTCGCCCGGTCGGCCAGGGCGTGGGCCATGGCCTCCTCGCGACTCGTTGCGCCCTCGGGGCCCAATCCGACGTGGCAGTGGACGTCGACGAGGCCGGGAAGCACCCATCCGTGCACCGTACGGTCGGGCTGCCGGTCGGGGCGGGCGAAGGTCAGGCGGCCATCGACGATCCAGCACTCGCCGTATTCGACGTTGTCCCCCGCGACGATCGTGCCGGTGAGGTGGGTCAGCTGTGCCATCAATCTCCCCTGAGAACCAAGATCCTTAGCGCAGGAACTTCTGCAGGTCCTCGAGGTCTGGTGTGCCCGACGCGTCCGACGACCCGCCCAGCCCGAAGGCGGAACCGCGCGGAGCCTCGGTGGCGCGCGCCGCCCGCTGGGCGGCCTCGGCCTCCTGCTTCGCGCGCTTGGCGGGATTTCCGGACTTGCCCTTCTTGCGCTTCTTCGGCTGTGGCGCCATGCGCCCGCGCGACTTCTTGCCGCCTCCCGGCAGCGCGCCCATCCCGGGCACGCCCCCCATGCCCGGCATTCCCCGGCCCCCGGAGCGCGCCATCTGGCGCATCATCGTTTGGGCCTGGGCGAAGCGATCCATGAGGGAGTTGATCTCCTGGACCGTGGTGCCGGATCCTCGGGCGATCCGGCTGCGGCGCGAGCCGTTGAGGATCTTGGGGTTGTCTCGCTCCTCCGGTGTCATGGAACGAACGATGGCTTCGATGCGGTCGATCTCGCGTTCGTCGAAGTTCTCCAATGCGTCGCGCATCTGCCCCGCCCCGGGCAGCATGCCGAGCATCTTCTTCATCGAGCCCATCTTCTTGAGCTGCTGCATCTGGTCGAGGAAGTCCTGCAGGGTGAAATCCTGCCCGCCCGCGACCTTGGCGGCCATGCGCTCGGCCTCATCGGCGTCAAACGCCCGCTCGGCCTGTTCGATGAGGGTGAGGACGTCACCCATGTCGAGGATCCGCGAGGCCATCCGGTCGGCGTGGAAGCGTTCGAAGTCGGTGAGCTTCTCACCGGTGGAAGCGAACAGCACCGGGGCGCCGGTGACCTTGGCTACCGACAGTGCGGCTCCACCGCGCGCATCGCCGTCGAGCTTCGTGAGCACGACGCCGGTGAAGCCAACGCCGTCGGCGAAGGCCTGGGCGGTGGCGACCGCATCCTGCCCGATCATCGCGTCGAGCACGAACAGCGTTTCGTGCGGGTTGACGGCATCGCGGATCGCTGCGGCCTGGGCCATCATCTCGGCGTCCACACCGAGGCGCCCCGCGGTGTCGACGACGACCACCGAGTACTGCTTGTCGTGGGCTTCGGCAAGGCCCGACCGAGCGACATCCACCGGGTCGCCCACACCGTTGCCCGGTTCCGGTGCCCACACCTGCACTCCGGCCTGTTCGGCCACGACTTGCAGCTGCGTCACGGCGTTGGGCCGCTGCAGGTCCGCGGCCACGAGCAGCGGGGTGTGCCCCTGCTCGCGCAGCCAGCGCCCGAGCTTGCCCGCCAGCGTCGTCTTACCCGCGCCCTGGAGACCGGCGAGCATGATGACGGTGGGGGGCCGCTTGGCGATGTTGAGGTCTCGCGTGGCCCCGCCGAGGATCTCGACGAGTTCCTCGTTGACGATCTTGACGACCTGCTGTGCCGGGTTGAGCGCTGCCGAGACCTCGGCGCCTTGGGCGCGCTCCCGAACCGCTGCGGTGAATTCCCGCACGACCGGCAGGGCGACGTCGGCGTCCAGCAGCGCGCGGCGGATCTCGGAGACGGTCGCGGAGATGTCCTGGTCCGACAGGCGTCCCTTGCCGCGAAGGTTGCGGAAGGTTGCTGTCAGGCGATCAGAGAGGCTGGCGAACAAGGACGTTCCTCACTGTGGTCGGGATGGTCAGGTCACCAGGATATCCGCACGGCCGCCACAGCCTCTGCCGGTGGAGCGGTGGCCTCGGTCAGCGGTGCGCCAATCTAGGCCAGCAGGGTGTCGACGAAGGTCTCGGGGTCGAACGGAGCGAGGTCGTCGGGGCCCTCGCCGAGCCCGACGAGCTTGACGGGCACGCCCAGTTCGCGCTGGACGGCAACGACGATGCCGCCCTTGGCGGTGCCGTCGAGTTTGGTGAGCACGATGCCGCTGATGTCGACGACCTCGGCGAACACCTGGGCCTGGCGCATGCCGTTCTGCCCTGTGGTGGCGTCGAGCACGAGGAGCACCTCGCTCACCGGCGCGTGGCGGGCGACGACCCGTTTGATCTTCCCCAGCTCGTCCATGAGACCGGCCTTGGAGTGCAGGCGGCCCGCGGTGTCCACGAGGACGACGTCGCTGCCCTGTTCCCGGCCGGTCTTGACGGCGTCGAAGGCCACGGCCGCGGGGTCGGCGCCGTCGCGCTCGGAGCGCACCGTGGCGACGCCGACCCTGTCTCCCCACGTCTGCAGTTGGTCGGCCGCCGCCGCGCGGAAGGTGTCGGCCGCCCCCAGCACGACGCTGCGGCCTTCGGCGACGAGCACCCGGGCGAGCTTGCCCACCGTCGTCGTCTTGCCGGTGCCGTTGACGCCCACGACGAGGACGGTGGCGGGGTGGGATTCGCCGTCGTCACCGATGCCGGGGGTGGTGGCCAGGGATCGGTCGAGGCTCGGGTCGAGCAGGTCGAGGAGCTCGGCCCGCAGGACGTCGCGAACCTGGGCGGGGTCGGTAGTCCCGAGCACCTGGACGCGGGTGCGCAGCCGTTCGAGAAGCTCGGTGGTGGGATCAAGCCCGACGTCGGCGAGTAGCAGCGTCTCCTCGATCTCCTCCCAGTCCTCCTCGCCGAGCGAGCCGCGAGAGAGCACGGCCAGGAGGGTCTGGCCCAGGGTGCCCGAGCGGGCCAAGCGCTCCCGCAGGCGCACCATCCGCCCGGCGACCGGCTCGGGGCGGTCGAGGGTGATCGTGTCAGCCGCGGGCGCCGCCGATTCCTCGCTATCGGCGGCGTCGGGTTCGTCGGGCGGTGGCGCCTGGGCCTCCTGCGCCTCTGGCTCCTCCTCGAGCAGCGTCGTCGCGGCGGGCCGCTGGCGGGAGTATCCCCGCGTTCGCCTGCGGCGCACGCTGCTGGTGAGGACCGCAGCGCCGGCGATAAGGACAACAAGGACGATGGCAAGAACTGCCCACAGCTGGTCGGTCACGGCCTCAGTGTGACCCAGGCTGCGGCCTCGCTGCTACTTGCCTACCTCGGGGCGGTACGGGAAGGGAAGTGGCGGCGCAGCCGCCGCTCGTCATCGATGCCGACGTATGCGCTGCCCGGTTCGCTCAGCTGCGCCAAGGTTCGCAGGTCGCCCACGTCCTCGTCGGCATCGGCCTCGACCCACTGGACGCCCTGTCGGCGCCCGTCGCGCAGCGCGGCGGTGAGCCAGGCGCGCCAGCCCTCGTGGGGCCGATTGACCAGGAGGAGAGCACCGAGGACGATCAGCGCGCTGATGAGCGCCAAGACCGTTATCACGATTGCCCCTGCCATGGGCTCATTATCGCTGAGGATGCGGATCGTCGACCACGTGAAGCGGCGTGGCGCGCCGGCGAGTGGGGTGAGATGACTCACCCCGAGACGTCGGCTCCGAGGCGCTGGCTGATGACGGTCGTCACGCCGTCCCCCGCCATGGTGACGCCGTAGAGGGCGTCGGCGATCTCCATCGTTCGCTTCTGGTGGGTGATAACGATGAGCTGGGAGTCCGCCCGCAGCTCCTCCAGCACCTCCAGTAGCCGGCCCAGGTTCGTGTCATCGAGGGCGGCCTCGACTTCGTCGAGGACGTAGAAGGGGCTCGGGCGGGCCTTGAAGATCGCCACGAGCAGCGCGACCGCCGTCAACGACCGTTCCCCACCCGACAGCAGGGACAGGCGCTTGACCTTCTTCCCTGCGGGGCGCGACTCGATCTCGATTCCCGTCGTGAGCATGTCGTCGGGGTCGGTGAGGCTCAAGCGCCCTTCGCCACCGGGGAAGAGCCGGCCGAACACGTCGTGGAAGGCCGCGGCGGTGTCGTGGAACGCTTCGGCGAAGACGCGTTGCACGCGTTCGTCGATCTCCGCGACGATCTCCAGGAGGTCGGCGCGCGACTTCTGCAGGTCGGCGAGTTGGTCGACGAGGAACTGGTGGCGTTCCTCCAGGGCGGCATGCTCCTCGAGGGCGAGCGGATTGACCTTCCCGAGGCGCGCGAGTTCGCGTTCAGCGCGCCGCAGGCGTTTCTCCTGCTCCGCGCGGACGTAGGGGATGGTGGTGTCCTCACCCTCCGCGGAGACGGCGGGGACCTGTTGATCGGGGCCGAACTCCGCCACGAGCGCCGCGGGATCCATCCCCAGCTCGGTCACCGCTCGCTCTTCGAGCTGGCTCATCCGCGCCCGCTGCTCGGCACGCGCCACCTCCTCGCGGTGCACCGCGTCGGTGAGACGGCCGAGCTCGGCGTTCGTGTCGACGATGGCCGCCCGCAGGCTGGCGAGTTCCTCGCTCGTGGCGGCGGCGTCCCGCTCGGCGGTATCCCGTTCGGCCGCCGCCCGGTCGAGGGAGGACTCCATCGCGCGCAGGGTCGCCTCGGCCTCGCGTTGTACGTGGGCGGCGGCCGCAGCGGCGGCGGCTCGGCGCGCCGCACGCTCCTCGGCGCGCCGGCGAGCCTCCCGTTCGGAGTCGGCCGCCCGGCGCAAAGCCTGGGCCCGGCCCGACAGGGCGCCCAACCGCTCCTCCAGCGTGCGCAGCGCCAGTCGCGCGTCGGTTTCGGCGTGGCGGGCCTGCCGGGCCGCCGCAGCGCGCTCGTCTCGCTCGGCGGTAGCTTCGTCGACGTCCTCGTGTGGCTCCTGCGGTTGCTGCTGTGCGGCCGCCAGCCGGTCCTGCAGCTCCACCACGGCGCGCTGGAGTTCGTCGCCCTGGGCTGCGGTCTGGGACATCGCCTTCCGCATGCGATCCGCCTCCGCCCGCGCGCTGCGGGCTTGGGCACCGAAGTTGCTCAACTGCTCAGCGACGCCGGCGAGGCGGGCGTCGGAGGCGTGCAGGTCGGCCAGTGTCCGCGCGACTTCCTCCTCGGCCCGCTCGAGTCGGGCGGTGGCCCCGGCCAGGGAAAATCGTGCGCGTTCGGCTGCCGCGGTGGCGGCGTCGAGTTCGCGTTGGGCGTCGGTGTGGGCGGCCTGCAGTTCCAGCACGCTGGGGTTGCCCTGGCCGCCGCCGAGCGCGACGCGCGGGCTGAGGACGTCACCGTCGCGGGTGACGGCGGTGAGGTTGTTCGCGGCGACACGCTGCGCGGCATCGAGGTCCTCGACGACGACGGTGCCGTGGAGGAGGCCCAGCAGGGGGCCGGCGAGATGGCCCGTCGCGTCGACGACGTCGGTGGCCCAGCTCCCCCCGGCGGGCGGGTCGCCGCTCGGGCCGGGGTCGGTGGGGGTGGCGAGGATGAGTGCGACGTGGCCGAGCTCGTGTTCGCGGGCGTGGCGCAGCACGGTGATGGCGTCACCGGCGTCGGCGACGATGGCGGCGTCGGCGTGCGCCCCGAGCGCCGCGGCCACCGCCTTTTCGTATCCGGGCGCGATCCGTAAGTAGTCCGGCAGGGAGCCGATGATCACCTCGAGCTCTTCGGCCTCCAGCAGCGTGGTGGTGCCGTCCCGGCTCGCCATCGACATGCTCAGGGCCTCGCATCGCGCCTGCCAGGTGCGGCGCTGTGATTCCGCTTCCTGTTCGCTGGCCCGCAGCTGCGCGAGGGCCTCCTCGGCGGCGGCGTGTTCGGCGAGGGCGGCCTCGTGGGCCGCGTCGAGGCCCTCCTCCCCCGCCTCCGCGCCGGTGATCTGTTGCTCCAGCGCCCGGAATTGGCCCTCGGCCGCCTCGGCGCGTTCTTCGGCCTCGACGACCGCTGCTCGCATCCGGTCCAGTTCGGCGCCGTTCGCCTCCAGCGCGGTGCGGCGGGCGGCCACTTCTCCGGTCAGCCGTGCCAAGCCCTCGCGCCGGTCGGCGATGGCCTGCTGCAACGAGACGAGGCGACGCTGGGCCTGTTCCTCGGCGTCCTCGGCGGCGGCGCGCGCCGCGACGGCTGCCTCGAGGGCGTTGGCAGCCTCGGCGGTTTCCTCGCCCAGTTCGCGGTGTGCCTCCTCGACGCGGCGTGCCTCGTCGTCGAGGTGCCGCGGGTCGCTGCCGGGCCGCGCCGGAGTGTCGCTGGGGAGGAGTCGGGCGCGTTCCGCCGCCAGGGAACGTAGCCCCTTGAGCCGCTCCCGCAGGCTCTGCAGGGCGTGCCAGGTGTCACTGGCGGCCCGGGCCTGACGGGCGACGTCGGCGGCGCGCTGTTCGACGGCCGCGAGCTTCTGCTGAGCCGCGTCGTGGGCGCGTTGGACGTCGTCGCGGCGCTTGCGCAGGGCGGTGTCGTCTGCGGTGTCCTGGGCCAGGGCTGCCATGAGTTGGGCGACGTCGTCGGCAAGCAGCCGGGCGCGCGCATCGTGGCGGTCGGCTTGGATGACCTGGGCCCGCCGGGCCACGTCGGCCTGCTTGGCAAGCGGCCCCAGCTGACGCCGGATCTCGGTGGTGAGGTCCGTCAGCCGGTCGACGTTGCCGCGCATCGCCTCCAGCTTGCGCAGCGCCTTGTCCTTGCGCCGCCGGTGCTTGAGGATGCCCGCAGCCTCCTCGATGAACCCGCGCCGCTCCTCGGGCCCCGCCGACAGCACCGTGTCGAGTTGCCCCTGGCCGACGATGACGTGCATCTCGCGGCCCATGCCGGTGTCGGACAGCAGCTCCTGGATGTCGAGGAGCCGGCACGGCTCGCCGTTGATGGCGTACTCGGAGCCGCCGCCGCGAAAAAGCGTTCGGCTGATGGAGACCTCGGTGTAGTCGATCGGCAACAGGCCGTCGGAGTTGTCGATCGTGAGGGAGACTTCCGCCCGGCCGAGTGCCGGGCGCGATGACGTGCCGGCGAAGATGACGTCGACCATGGAGCCGCCGCGCAGCGTCTTGGCGCCCTGCTCCCCCATGACCCATGCCAGCGCGTCGACGACATTCGACTTGCCCGAACCGTTGGGACCGACGACGCAGGTGATCCCCGGCTCGAAATGCAGGGTCGTCGCTGACGCGAAGGACTTGAATCCTCGCAGGGTCAGCGTCTTGAGGTACACGCGCGTCAGCCTATCGGGGCGCCGCGCCCTACCTCAGCGTGATCGCGTGGTCACGCCTGGGGAAACCACAGGCCGATCTCGCGCTCGGCGGAGTCGGGTGAGTCGGAGCCGTGCACGAGGTTCTGCACCACGGTCGTGGGCCAGGCGCGGGCCAGGTCGCCGCGGATCGTTCCTGGGGCGGCAGCAGTCGGGTCGGTCGCGCCGGCCAGCGCACGGAAGCCGGCGATGACCTCGTCGCCCTCGACGATCGCCGCCACGAGCGGGCCGGAGGCCATGAACTCCACGAGGGGCTCGAAGAACGGTTTGCCCTCGTGCTCGGCGTAATGCTGCTGAAGGGTCGATTCCTCGGCCTGCCTCATCGCCAGGGCCGTGATGCGGTAGCCCTTGGCTTCGATGCGGCGCAGGATCTCCCCGACCAGGTTACGGGCGACGCCGTCGGGCTTCACGAGGACGAGGGTGCGTTGTTCTGAGGTGCTCACGCGGCCCGACCTTACCCTGCCTGGGCCTCGGCGAGCGCCGCCTCGGCGTCTTCCCGCTCAAGGCGCTCGACGTCGATCTGGGCGCCGATGCGCAGGGAGGTGTACCACAGGAGCGCGAAAATGCCGCCCACGGCGAACATCATCGGCACGACGATGCCGGCCGCGACGAGGAGTCCCTGCACCACCCAGCCGAGCCCGTACCCGATCCTGCCTCGGCGCACGAGGCCGGCGGCGAGGAGCGCCAGGACGGCGATGGTCGCGGAGGTGGTGATGAGTACCGGCGGGGAAGCCAACTGCAGCCCGTAGGCGACGAGCGCGGCGAAGAAGACGACGAAGGCTTCCAGCACGAGCGTCGTCAAGGCGAACAGGTTGCGGGCGCTGCGGCGGGGCTGACGGCTCATGGCATTCAGTCTAGGTCGCCGTCGGGGCGTCGGTCGGCGTCAAAATCGGCGATGAGCGGGATGACGTCGGCGATGGAATCGACGGTGCGCGTCGGCAGGAACGGGAATCGATCGACCTGCTCTGGCCGGGTCGAACCGGTGAGGACGAGGACGGTGCGCATCCCGGCCTCCAGGCCGCTGACGATGTCGGTGTCCATCCGGTCGCCGATCATGACGGTCGTTTCGGAATGGGCGTCAACGCGGTTGAGCGCGGAGCGCATCATGAGCGGGTTGGGTTTGCCGACGAAGTACGGCTCCACCTGAGTGGCCCGTGTGATGAGCGCCGCCACCGAGCCGGTCGCCGGCAGCGGACCCTCCTGGGAGGGCCCAGTCGGGTCGGGGTTGGTGACGATGAAGCGCGCGCCCGCACCGATGAGGCGGATCGCCCGGGTGATCGCTTCGAAGGAATAGCTGCGGGTTTCCCCCAGGACGACGTAGTCGGGGTCCTTCTCGGTGATGATGTAGCCGATCTCATGCATCGCCGTGGTGAGGCCGGCTTCGCCGATGACGAAGGCCGAGCCGCCGGATCGTTGCGAGTCCAAGAACTGGGCGCAGGCCATCGCCGAGGTGAAGATCGCCTCCTCGGGGATGTCGATGCCGCCGTGGCGCAGCCGCACCCGCAGGTCGCGCGGGGTGAACATCGAATTGTTGGTCAGCACCTGGAACCTGCGGCCGGAGGCGATGAGGGCCTGAATAAAGTCCCCCGCGCCCGGGATCGCCTTCTCCTCATGGACCAACACGCCGTCCATGTCCGTCAGCCACGTCTCCACCGGCTTGGTCATTGCGGTCATCTCCTCACCTGCCGTCGCGGCAGCTATTCCTCGCCGAAACCGTCCGAAA
>DATGSB010000010.1:0-6806 GCA_035303045.1 Actinomycetaceae bacterium
GACGCGCTTGGTTCGTGGCCACCATGGCAACCAGTGTGCCCGCCGTGCTGCGCTGTGTCCTGCGCGGGCCTAGGCTCGCGGCATGAGTCAGCTAACCGGCACTGAGCTCCGCCGGCCGCGGGTTTGCGTGCTGGCCCCCACGCCGCTGTTGACCATCGAGATCGACCCGTTCGACCCCCGCCACCCCCGCAACGACAGCTCCACCGGACGCCCCCCGGGCGACGTCCACCTCCACCCGGGTGGGCAGGGGCTGTGGGTCGCGCGGATGGCCGCCTCCCTCGGCGCGGAGGTCACCGTGTGTGGCCCCTTCGGCGGGGAGGTGGGCCCGCTGCTCATCACCAGCCTCACGAGTTCCAACCTCACCGTGCGGCCCGTGACCTACCTCGGTGGCAACGGGGCGTACGTGTATGACTGCTCCAGCGGGGAGCGGCGGGTCGCCGCCCACATGGTGCCGGCCCAGCTCACCCGCCACGAGCTCGACGATCTCTACGGCACCGTGCTCGTCGAGGCGCTCGACGCCGACGTCGTCTCGATCACCGGGGCCGATCCTTCCCATGTCGTGCCCTCCGGGTTCTTGGCCCGCCTGGTGCGCGACATTCGCGCCAGCGACATTCCCGTCGTCACCGACCTGTCGGGGGAGGCAGCGGCCCTCGTGGCGGCCCAGGGGCCCTCGGTTCTCAAGATGAGCCACGAGGAGCTCATCAGCGCGGGCCTCGCCGGGGATGACTCGCTGGACACGCTCGTTCACGCGGCCACGGCGTTGCTGGAGGCCGGGGTCGGCGCCATGGTCGTGTCCCGCGCGAGCGAGCCGGCCTTGCTCGTCACCGCCGAGGGCGCCAACCTTGTCGAGGGTCCCGTCATCACCCCCCAGGACCACCGCGGCGCCGGAGATTCGATGACGGCGGGCATCGCCGTCGGATTGGGCAGGGGCGAGCCGATCAACCAGGCGGTTCGCCTGGGCGCGGCGGCCGGCGCCCTCAACGTCACCCGCCGCGGCCTGGGTACGGGCCGACGCGAGCACATCGAACGTTTCGCCAGCCTTATCGACGTCAAGCCGTTGGCGCCGGATGAGGCGGGGGCCGCCTCGGCGCCGGTGCAGCAGGGGAAGGTGTGACGTGCGAGTCCTTATAACGAATGACGACGGCATCGACTCTTTCGGACTGACGGTGCTCGCCCACATCGCCGCCGAGGCGGGTGGGGACGTCGTCGTCGCCGCCCCGCACCGGCAGTACTCCGGGGCGAGCGCCTCGCTCACGTCTCATGAGGTCGACGGTCGCCTCGCGCTCGTCAGCGCCCGCCCGCCGGGCCTCGACGACGGAATTGCGAGCCACGCCGTCAAGGCCGCCCCCGCGCTCATCTCCTTCGTCGCCGCCTACGGCGCCTTCGGTCCGCGCCCCGATTTCGTGCTCTCCGGCGTCAACCTCGGCGCCAACACCGGGCACGCCACCGTGCACTCCGGCACGGTGGGCGCCGCCCTCTCGGCCACCACGCAGGGCATTCCGGCGATGGCCGTCTCGATCGCCTCCCCCACCCCGCAGCACTGGTCGACCGCGGAGGTGGTGGCGCGCCACGCATTCGAGTGGCTGCGGGAGGCCACGCCGTCGGATCGCGTGCTCAACATCAACGTGCCGGACGTGGCGAACAACCAGCTGCGCGGGTTGCGCCCAGCGCGGCTGGCCAGCTTCGGCGCGGTGCAAGCGCGGGTGCGTCAGGCCGACAAGGACTACGTGACCCTCACCTACTCCAGCGTCGATGCCCAGGAGGAACCAGGCTCCGACCACGACCTGCTCAGCCGCGGTTGGGCGACGGCGACGCTGCTGTCGGCGACGTACGACAATCCGGAAGGCACGCGGCTGCCGCAGTTCGAGCGGGAACACGCCGCCCCCCTCGAGGTCGACGTCAGCTCGGGAACCGTCATGAGCACCGATCGAGGCGCCCCCGCCGGAGAAATCCACCGCGACAACCACTGACCCGCCGCCCACCTCAGCGCTGACTCATGGGATCCAGACAGTTGGGGCGACGACGGCGCGCTGTCCCCGGCACTAGCTCCTGGGATCCAGACCGCTTCGGGCGCTCACTCATGGGAGTCCGTCGTAACTCATGGGTTCCAGACGCCTTTTTCGACGGACTCCCAGGAGCCAGGGCACCGGGGGCCGGATTCAGCGTCGTTAGGTCACGGGATTCCGTCGCCTGGAGAGCCTCACTCCACCCCCAGCTGGCTGGATGGTCACCGTTTTCCGTCGTCAGCGGCGCGCGAGGGGCGCATCGGGCGGCGTGCGTCAGTGGTGTAGACGGCGTTCGCTGTGCACGTGGGCGGCGGGTTCGAGCTGGATGGTCGAGTGTTCGATGTCGAAATGCCCCTCGAGGCAGTCCTGCAGCGCGTCCAGCACGACGCAGAACTGATCCGGATGCAATACCTCGTCCGCCACCACGACGTGGGCGCTGGCCACCGGCACCCCGGAGGTGATCGTCCAGGCGTGCAGATCGTGAACCGAGAGCACTCCGGGCACCTCCTCCATGTGCTTGCGCAGATCATCGAGGCAGACGTCTTCGGGTGCGGCTTCCAACAGCACGCGAGCGACATCGCGCAGCAATATCGCGGCGCGCGGCAGGATGAAGACGCCGATGCCGATGGAAGCCACGGCGTCGGCCTGCTCCCAGCCCGTGGTCAGGATGATGAGCCCCGCGATCAACACGGCGACCGATCCCACGAGGTCGCCCAGCACCTCGAGGTACGCCCCGCGGACGTTGATGCTTTCGCGCTGACCGCTGTGCAGGAGCCGGAGGCTGATGAGGTTGGCGAGCAACCCGATACTGCCGACGAGCAGCAGGATGGGAACATCGATCTGCCTGGGCTGCCCCAGGCGGGAGATGCCTTCGATGATGACGACGACCCCGACGACGGCGAGGATGACGCCGTTGAGGAGGGCCGCCAACACCTCGATGCGCTGCCAGCCGAAGGTAAGCCGGCCGCGCGCCGGTCGCGCCGCGATCCACGTGGCCGCGAGCGCAAGAGCGAGCGCGGCCGTGTCGGACAGCATGTGCCCGGCATCGGCCAGCAGCGCCAGCGACCCCGAAAGCAAACCGCCGATCGCTTCGATGACCATGACGCTGGCCGTGATGACCAGCGCTGCGACGAGGCGGCCGCGGTGCGCGGCACCGGCGGTGGCATGTTCGTGCATCACGCCCACCCCAGCTCGTGCAGTCGTTCGTCGTCGATGCCGAAATGGTGGGCAATCTCGTGGATGACCGTGACCGCGACCTCCTCGATGACGTGATCCCGGTCGGTGCACATTCGCAAGGTCGGGCCGCGGAAGATAGTGATGCGGTCCGGCAACGAGCCGGCGGCCCACCAGTCGTCACGCTCGGTCAGCGGGGTGCCTTCGTACAATCCGAGCAGGTCCGGCTCGCCCATCTCCTGGGGCGGTTCGTCCTCGACGAGCACAACGACGTTGTCCATGTGCCGAGCCAATTCTTCGGGGACGAGGTCGAGGCCGTCACGAACGGCGTCCTCAAAGTCTTCCCGGCTCATCTCGACCATGCCTCCATCATCGTGTAGGTGAGTGGCCGGGGGCGAGGACGTCGCTCACACCGCGCGAGGGTCACCTACGTCACACCTTTCAACTTTGCTCTTCGGCCCTGCGTGCCCATAGACTTACCGGAGTCTTGGGGCGCTTCGGCGTCACGGGCGTCCACAATTACAGGGCCCCCATCGTCTAGCGGCCTAGGACGCCGGCCTTTCACGCCGGTAGCACGGGTTCGAATCCCGTTGGGGGTACGAGCAGTTCAGGCCTTACCACAAGGCCCCGTAGCGCAGTTGGTTAGCGCGCCGCCCTGTCACGGCGGAGGTCGCGGGTTCAAGTCCCGTCGGGGTCGCGAGCGGAGGGCCCGGTCACGATCTGGCCGGGCCTTCGCTTACCAAGGCTCTGTAGCTCAGTTGGTAGAGCGTTCGACTGAAAATCGAAAGGTCACCGGATCGACGCCGGTCGGAGCCACTCACACAGAAGCCCGCGCCACGGTGCGGGTTTCTTTTTGTTTCGTTAGGCCGCTTGCTACTTCGAAGTGTTAGGTTGGCTCTACCACATCCCCCACGCCTCTCGAAGAAGCGCACTTGGGGGATCTTCTCTGCCAGGGCTGCGGGGAGCAGTGTCGCCCAGCCGAGAAACCACGCGGCCCTCGATCCCCGCAGCCCTCAACAGCGCCCCACCACCTGTTCTCGACAGCGACCAACTCCCGCCATGCAGGGTTTGTCGGCCGTTCCGCCACGCACGGATCGTGGAACAACGTGCAATCGCGCGGCACGGGCGCGATCATGGCCTAGAGCACTCATTGCGAAGGCACGAAGGAGACGACCGTGAGCACCGAGGTCCCGCAACAAACCCACCCCCGAGACGGGGCGACCGTGGGCGAGCTATTCGCTCGAATCTCCCTCCAACTCCGGCAAATCGTGCGCGGCGAGCTCGAACTCATTCAGATGCAGCTCAAGGAGAAGGGCAAGAACGTCGGCGTTGGCGCGGCACTCTTCGCCGGCGCCGCCCTCTTCGGGTTCTTCGCGTTGGGAATCCTGCTAGCCGCCGCGGTGCTGGGCCTCGCGGTCGTGCTCCCGGCGTGGCTCTCCGCGCTCATCATCGGTGTGGCCATCCTGCTCATCGCCGCAGTGCTCGCGCTCATTGGCAAGAACCGCATCCAGAAGGGCGAGATGCCCTCGGCCGCGGAAGCCAAGGCTCATCTGAAGAAGGACCTCGACGCCGTGAAGAAGGGCATCAAGTCATGAGCACCCGAGCTCGAACCTCGGCGGAGATCGAGGCAGATCTAGAGCGCACCCGCAACGAGCTGTCGGCGAGCGTGGATCAGTTGACCACGCTGCTGCACCCCAAGACGCAGCTTGCCGAAGCCAAGAAATCACTCGCGGCCGGGGCCAAACGATCGGCCACCAAGGCGCGAGCGAAAGTGCGTGAGTTCACCACCCGCGCCAAGGCGGGAGACCCCAAGGTCCTGGGGGCGATCGGCGGCATCGTGGTCACCACCGTCATCGTCGCGGTGGTCGTCCGGCGCCGGTGACACCCCCGCCCGCCCTTCGGTCACGAGGTCAGCGACGCTGCTTAGGCGTCGTCCTCGTCGTTGAGGATCATCCCGCCTTCGATGAGAAGGCGTTCCACTTCGCTGCGCCGGTAGCGGCGGTGACCCCCGAGGGTGCGTACGGGCGTCAACTTGCCCGCATTCGCCCAGCGGGTCACCGTTTTCGGGTTGACGCGGAACAGGTCGGCCACTTCGCCCGGGGTCAGTAGGTCTTCTCGCTTGCCCTCCATCTCGTTCTCCTCAACTTCACGGGGACCGCAGAACTGCGGCGTCAGGATTGACCGTATCGGGCGGAAATGGGCGCGCAACCCGACGAAGGTCCCAGGCCGGTTCCGTCAAAATGGTCCCCTCGCGCTTCGACCGTGTACGGTAGAGGCACGAAACATGACCACATGCACGGGGCCGCACCTCCTGAGGTGCCTGCCCCGCTTCTACGTTGGAGGGGGTCGACGCCATGGGGCGCGGCCGTCAGAAGGCCAAGCAGACGAAGGTTGCTCGCCGGTTGAAGTACTACAGCCCGGAGACCGACTACCGAGCTCTTGAGAAGGAGCTGGCTGCGGCACGTAGTGGTAACCACGAGCACGACTATGAGATCCCCCCTGCCGAGGACGACAACGACTACTCCGACTGGCGATAGTCGATTCGCCCGCAGGACGCGGACACCAGCATGAGTCCGACCCACCTGGGTCGGGTTCATGCTGCGCACACGCGGCTCGCGGGCTCTCGGGCCGGCCCGATCTTCAGCCCGGGCCTCAGCTCATCCGGTAGTGGCCCCGCAGTTCCACGGCTCCGGCTTGCACACCCTTCGTTCCCGTAACGAGGTCAGCCTCGGCTGCCGAGGCTTCCCCCACCGTGCCGAGCACCCAGGCGGGCACGCCCGCCGCCACACTGTCGGCCACCACGGCATCGGCGTCGTCTGCGGCCACCACCGCGACCATCCCGACGCCCAGGTTGAGCGTACGTTCCATCGATTCCCAAGTGACCGGGCCGAGCTCGGCGATGAGCTGGAAGATCGGCGGCACCTGCCATGAGGCCCGATCGATTTCGCCGACGGCGCCGGCGGGCAGCACGCGGGCAAGGTTGGCGGCCAGCCCGCCGCCGGTGACGTGGCTGAACGCGTGGACGTCGTAGCTCGCCGCGAGATCAAGGCACAGCTGCGTGTAGAGCCGGGTGGGCTCGAGGAGCTCCTCCCCGATCGTGCGGCCGAGATCGGCCACCTCGCGGTCGAGCTCCCAGCCCGCGTCGGCGATGACCCGCCGCACGAGGGAGTAGCCGTTGGCGTGCAGGCCGGAGGAGGCCATCGCGACGAGGACGTCGCCCGCGCGCACCCGCTCCGGGCCGAGCACCGCGTCCTTCTCCACCACGCCCGTGACCGCTCCGGCGACGTCGTATTCATCCGCCGCCAGCAGGCCGGGGTGCTCCGCCGTCTCACCCCCGACCAGCGCCGTGCCCGTGATGCGGCAGGCCTCGGCGATGCCTCGGACGATCGCCGCAATACGCTGTGGGACGACCCGGCCGCAGGCGATGTAATCGGTCATGAACAACGGCTTCGCCCCGACGACGACGATGTCGTCGACGACCATGCCGACGAGGTCGTGGCCGATCGTGTCGTGGATGTCCATGGCTTGTGCGATCGCGACCTTGGTGCCCACCCCGTCGGTGGACGTCGCCAGCAGCGGGTGGCGGTAGGCCGCAAGTTCGCGCGCGTCGAAGAGGCCGGCAAACCC
>DATGSB010000011.1:0-3121 GCA_035303045.1 Actinomycetaceae bacterium
CGCGTCGGCTTGGGGCACGACCCGCAGCTGGACGCCGCCCGCGCCTGCGTCCTTGGCGAGGTCGTCGCTCAACGTGTCGATGTGGGCGGTGCGCAGCCCGGTGGCGGCGCCGATCTCTGCGAGGCTCGGGCGACGCCCCACCCACAGCTCCCCGTAGCGGGCATCGGCGTAGAACTCCTCGGCGTCCTTGCCCGCCCGGGGCCGAAAGTACAGCACGGCCTCATGCCCCTCGCCGTCAGCATCGGGGTGGAGAACGAGGACGGCGTCAGGTTCCTGGTCGGTCCCGAGCCCGGTGAGGTGGGCGAAGGCCGAGTGGGGCCGAAATCGGTAATCGGTGTCATTGGAGCGCACGATGAGTTGCCCCGCAGGAACCACGAGGCGTTCCCCGGGGAAGAGCTGGGAGATGCGCTCGCGACGTTCGGCGGCGAAGTCCGCCGCAGGGCTGCGCTCGGGCAGCGCGTCGTCCTCAGGGGCCCACGACGAGGCAATGAAGGATCGGAACGCGGGCGAACTGGGCCGCTGGGAGCGATTGGATCCCCGTTCGGCCAGAGGCTGGTCATCACTCGTGGTCATCTGCCCATCGTCGCACGAGCGCCGCAGGGGAGGGGGGACACCCGGCGCACTACGCTGGGGCCGTGGCCCGCATCGATCCTCACACCCATTCGAGTGCTTCGGACGGCACCGAAGCGCCCGCGGAACTCATGCGGGCAGCCGCGGCGGCGGGCCTCGACGTCATCGGCCTGACCGACCACGACACCTGGCAAGGCTGGGCCGAGGCAGCTGCGGCGGTCACGCGCACCGGCGTGTCGCTGCTACGTGGCGCCGAACTGTCCACCGTCACCGACGGCATCAGCGTGCACCTGCTGTCCTACCTCCACGACCCCGACGACGGGGCACTGCTCGCGGAGGCGAGGGCGGCCCGGGAGTCTCGCATCCAACGGGCCCGCCGGATGGTGGCGAATATCGGCCGGGATTACGAGCTCACCTGGCATGACGTCGAGCAGGAGGCAGCCGAGAAGGCCACCGTGGGGCGCCCGCACATCGCCGACGCCCTCGTCGCCCGCGGCCACGTCCCGGACCGCAGCGCGGCGTTCGCGGAGATCCTGCACCCGCGCGGCCCCTACTACGTGCCCTATTACGCGCCGGACACGGCCGAGGCGGTGCGCCTCGTGCGCGCGGCCGGCGGGGTTCCGGTCATGGCCCATCCGTTGGCCGCCAGCCGCGGCCGCGTGGTGGTCGAGGAGGTCATCGAGCGGTTGGCCGACGCGGGGCTGGCGGGCTTGGAGGCCGATCACCGCGACCACTCGCCGGAGGCGGTGGCCCGCGTGCGTCGCCTCGCGCAGCGGCTGGGCCTTTTCGTTACGGGCTCAAGCGACTACCACGGCACCGGGAAACCCAACCGGCTGGGGGAACATCTCACCTCACCCGAGGTGCTGGAGCAGATTCTTGCCGAGGGCCGCCTGGGGCTCGTCGAGCCGTGAACGACGTCATCGACCTCCACCTGTTCGCCACGACGTTTGCCACGCTTTTCGTCATCATGGACCCGGCGGGCACGGTGCCCGTGTTCCTCTCACTGACCGCCACCCACACGGCCAAGGAACGGCGTCACGCAGCGCGCCAAGCCACCCTCGTGGCCCTGGGTGTCATCGTCGTCTTCACCGTGTTCGGCCGCTACATCTTCGAGTTGCTGTCGATTTCCGTGCCGGCGTTGCAGCTGTCGGGCGGGCTGCTCCTGTTGCTCGTCGCGATGGAGTTGCTCTGGGGCAAGACGGAGCAGCCGCCCGGGGCGAGCACCCGCGGCGTCAACGTTGCCCTCGTGCCGCTGGGCACGCCATTGCTCGCGGGACCGGGGGCGATCGTGGCGGCGATGGTCGCGGTCGAGGACGCCGCTGCGGAACCCGCCGCATGGGTGGCGATTGCTGTGGCGATCGCCCTCGTCCACGTGTGCCTCTGGCTCGCCATGCGGTTCTCGGCGGTCGTGCACCGGATATTGGGCGAGGGCGGCACCACGCTGGTCTCTCGGCTCGCGGGCCTCCTGCTGGCGGCGATAGCCACCCAGCTCATGGCCGACGCGGTCGCCGCATTCATCGAGATCTATGCCTAGGTGAGCGGTGCCCCGCGGTCTGCGTGAGCGCGCCGATCGCCGGGCCCCGATCGGCCTGGGCATAGCGACGTTCAGTAGCGACTGAGCCGCCCCGAGCGGCGTTACTCGCCCTCAACCCGGCGACGCGTCCGGCGGCGGCGCGTGCGCGGGCGCTCACCTGAGGAGCCACCAGCGGCTCCGCCGCCGCGCTGGTTGGAGGCCGAGCGCGAGCGTCCCCGCGGCGGGCGCCCCTGCCCTTGGCCCTGGCCGCGTCTGCCACCGCTGCTGCGGCTGCCTCGAGCTTGCCCGCGACCGGCGGCGTTGCCCGTTTCGCCCAGGTCTTCTACCTGCTCTGCTGCCAGGCCCGCGCGTGTGCGCTTCGAGCGCGGAAGCGTCCCGGTGACGTCGGTGGGAATGTCGAGGTCGGTGTAGAGGTGAGGGCTGGTGTGGTATGTCTCGATCGGCTCAGGCTGGCCGAGGTCCAAGGAGTTGTTGATAAGCGACCACCGGGGCAGGTCGTCCCAGTCGACGAACGTGATGGCCGTGCCGGAGCTCCCCGCCCGCCCGGTGCGCCCGATTCGGTGGAGGTAGGTCTTCTCGTCCTCGGGGCACTGGTAGTTGATGACGTGGGTGACGTCGTCCACATCGATGCCGCGGGCGGCGACATCGGTGGCCACGAGCACGTCCACCTTGCCGCTGCGGAAGGCGCGCAGCGCCTGCTCCCGCGCGCCCTGGCCGAGGTCGCCGTGGATCGCTCCGGTGGCGAACCCGCGGCCCGCCAGGTCCTCGGCCACCCGGGCGGCGGTGCGCTTCGTGCGGGCAAACACGATCGTGAGCCCGCGGCCCCGCGCCTGCAGGATCCGGCTGAGCATCTCGACCTTGTTCATCGCGTGGGCGCGGTAGATGATCTGGCGGGTGGACTTCACCGTGGCGCTGTCGTCATTGGGGTCTTGGGCCCGAATATGGGTGGGCCGCGACATGTAGCGCCGTGCGAGTGCCACCACCGCTCCGGGCATCGTCGCCGAGAAAAGCATGGTG
>DATGSB010000012.1:0-2193 GCA_035303045.1 Actinomycetaceae bacterium
CGGATGCTGGGACTGATCCCGACGCTGGCACGGACCCGGATGCTGGGACTGATCCCGACGCGGGTACGGACCCGGATGCTGGGACTGATCCCGACGCTGGCACGGACCCGGATGCCGGAGCGCCTGTGATTGAGGCATCGCCAGCTGAGGTGACTGAGGGCGATGAGATTGTGGTCGATGGCCATGACTTCACGCCCGGCTCGACGGTGACGGTCGTCTACGCCGACGCCGAGGGCACGGTCCTTGCCGAGAACGAGGTCACCGTCGGCGACGCCGGCACGTTCCGAGACACCCTTGTGGTGCCGGAAGGGGTCGCGCTCGGCGAGCTCCTCATCACCGCCACTGGCGAGGGTGAGGCCGCATCGGACACCGTCCTCGTTGTCGCTGTCGGCGGAGACGGAGGCCTGCCCGTGACCGGAGCTTCAACTCTCGCGCTCGGCGCAGTGGCGGCACTCGCCCTGCTCGGTGGCGTGTGCGTTCTCCGCTCGAGGCGGTTCGCCGACTCGATGTAACCCATCGGAGTGAGGCCCACACGTGGCCGTGCAGCCGGGCAATGCCCGACTGCACGGCCACGTCCCGCGTTACGGCAGAATGGACAAGCATGGGCGAGGTACGCGCGCGTAGCGCGAAGTCACGCGTCGTCGCGTGGCTGCTAGCGCTCCTCGTCGTCGTCCACACCTTCTTCATCGCACTGTGGGTCGCCCCCACGAACGAGATCACCCGGGCCGTGGGCCAAGACACGGTGCGCAGCTACGTCACCCCGCTCTTTGAACAGAACTGGCGCATCTTTGCGCCCACCCCCCGCCGCGTGGCCGTCGAGCTCGACGTGCGCGCCTACATCGTCGACCCGGCCACCGGGGAGGGGCGGGTGACCGAGTGGCTCTCCCTCGTCGACGCCGAGGACTCACTCATCCGCTACAACCCGTTTCCACCCCGCACCGCGCTCGCGGGCCGGCGCGTCGCCAACCACCTCACCAACGCGATGTCCGACATGAACGAAGCCCAGCGGGAACGCATCGAGTGGAACTACTACGACACGCCCGTCACCGAACTGCGCCGGGCGCTCCTCGACGTCGAGGGGGACAGCCCCGCCAGCAGCGGCGTCGTGGCCAGCTACATGCGCTACGACGCCGTCGCCGTCGGGCTGGCCAGCTACGCCGCCAACGCGCTGTGGGACGGAGACGTCGAGCGGGTGCAATACCGCACGACCCGGCGCTTCGTGCCACCCTTCGCCGACCGCGCGGAACGCGACATCGACGACGCCAACCGCGTGGCCCACGCCTACGGCTGGCGGGCTGCCACGAGCAACCTCGAAGATCATGAAGTCGAGCAGTTTGCGCCGTACGCCGAGCTGCTGGAGGAGGCGCAATGACCGCGCTGCGCGCGGCCGCGCGCTACGTCGACGGCCTGCGCCGGGCCGGTGAGGACTGGTTCACGGCGGAGCAGCGTGCCCTGCGCGGCCTGGCATTCAGCCGCATCCTCGTGGCTATCGCCGTCCTCGGCCTGCTTCTCACGAACTTCGGCCACCGCCACCTGCTGTGGGGCCCCGCGTCGGGATGGATCGACCCGTATCGCGACGCCGTGGGCTGGGGGCCGCTGGAAGCCATCTTCGCCGGCGACAATCCCACGGTCTTCACCCTCAAGTACCTCGCGCTCATCGCCATCGCCGTCGCCGTGCTCCTCGGTTGGCGCACGCGGCTGACCACCCTCCTGCTCGTCATCGGACTCACGGCCCTGGTGGAGCGCAACGGGCTGGTCGGTGACCAGGGCGACAACATCGCCCGCATCGGCCTCATGCTCATGGTGCTGATGAACACCTCGGCCCACTGGTCCCTCGACGAACGCCGCCGGCGCCGCACCGCCCGCCTAGGCACACGACACCTGCGTGATCGGATCGTGCTGGGCCACCGACTGCTGCCCGAGTGGATCGCGACGCCGCTGCACAACGCCGCCCTCGTCGCCCTGGCCCTGCAGATTTTCATCCTCTACACCGCCTCGGCGCTGTTCAAGGTCCAGGGCGAGCTGTGGCAGGGCGGCACCGCGCTCTACTACCCGCTGAGCCTGCACGAGTACGGCGTCTTCCCGTGGCTCAACCGGCTGCTCACGCACAACGAGCTCATGGTCACGGCCGCGACCTACTTCGCGGTGTTCGTCCAGCTCTTCTTCGCGGTGGGGCTGCTCCACACGGTCACG
>DATGSB010000013.1:0-3613 GCA_035303045.1 Actinomycetaceae bacterium
GCCTTGGCGCCGATGTCGAGACGGCGTGCCGCTCCCACGAGGGCGAGGGCCGCCTCGGGGCCGGGGCAGGTGATTTCGAGGGAGGAGGAACGCCCGGGCTCGGTGAGGGAACCGCGCGCGATGAACGCCCCGCGCCACGCAGCAACGGCTTCGCTCGTGCCGCCCGACACGATCTGCGGCGGCAGGCCCCGCACCGGCCGGCCGCGCCCGTCGAGCAGCCCGGTCTGGCGCGCGAGGGACTCCCCTTCCTTGACGACGCGCACGACGTAGCGGTTGCCCCGTTTGAGGCCGCCTCCGGAGACGACGATGATCTCGGAGCGGTGCCCGTACAGCTCGGTGATCGCCTCCCGCAGCCGCCGCGCGGCGATGCCCGCGTCCACCTCCGCCTCAATGACGATTCGACCCGAGATGATGTGCAGCCCGCCGGCGAACCGCAGCGTGGCCGCGACCTCCGCTCGGCGCGTCACCGTCTTGTCAACCCGCACGCGGGCCAGCTCGTCCTTCACCGATGCGGTCAGGGTTGTGGCCGCCATCCGTACGCTCACCAATGCTCCTTCTGCCCCGTGGGGCACCATCCGTCCGACCCGCCTGCCAACGCCTCAGCTGTCGCGAACATCACCCAGCACTCCGTCGAAGGCGTCACGATAGGCCGCGGCCAACCGCAGCGAATCGTGCACGGGCTCCCCGCTGCTCACGCGCACCTGCCGCAGGAGCAGCCGCGCCCCCACCAGATCGCAGGCTGCCGCGAGATCGTCGATATCGTCAACGGCCGCTGGATCGGCGATCACGACATCGAGCTGGAAGTCAGGGGCGTGCTCATGGAGTGTACGCACGTGGTCGGCGGCGCCCATGCCATCCGTCTCCCCCACCTGCGCCGAGAGGTTGAGGGTGAGCGCTCGCCGGGCCGAGGTCTCGATGAGCGCGGCCGCGAGCTCGGGGACCAGCAAGTGCGGGATCACGCTCGTGTACCACGACCCCGGGCCCAGGACCACCCAATCCGCCTCGCGCACCGCGCTCACTGCCGCGGGCGCCGCGGGAGGCGCGTCGGGGATGAGGCGCACGTGCTCGATCGTGCCGCTGGTGACCGCCACCCGGGACTGGCCGCGCACGACGCGCTGGGCGCCGCCCGGCATCCGCACGTCGGCTTCGATGTCGAGGGGTACCGACGCCATCGGCAGGACCCGGCCCTGGGCGCCGAGGAGCTGGCCGACCCAATCGAGGCCCTCCACCGCGCCATCGAGGATGTCCCATACCGCCACGATGAGGAGGTTGCCGACGGCATGGCCGTCGAGTGGGCCTCCCGTGCGAAACCGATGCTGCAGCAGGCTGCGCCAGGTGCGCCCCCACGTGGAGTCGTCGCACAGCGCGGCCAGTGCCATCCGCAGGTCCCCCGGTGGGAGCATGCCGAGCTCGTGGCGTAGCCGGCCGGAGGATCCGCCGTCGTCGGCGACGGTCACGACGGCGGTGAGGTCGGTGGACACGTGTCGCAGCGCTCGCAGGGTGGCCGCCAGGCCGTGGCCGCCGCCGAGGGAGACCACCGCCGGCGCGGTGGCCTGACCGTAGTTGCCGGGCGTCACTCCCGCCCCACGTCGCGATGCAGCGTACGCACGCGTTGGCCATTGGCGCGCAGGATCTCCGCGAGCTGCTCAGTCATGGCAACCGAGCGGTGGCGCCCCCCGGTGCAGCCGATCGCGACGGTGAGGTAGGGCTTGAGCTCCCGTTCGAACCCATCCAGCACCGGCAGCAGCAGCTCGGCGTAGCGCTCGATGAACTCCCGCGCGCCGTCCTGTTCGAGCACGTAGTCGCTCACGGGGCTGTCCTTGCCGGTGAGATGGCGCAGCTCGTTGACCCAATACGGGTTGGACAGGAAGCGCACGTCGGCGACGTAGTCGGCGTCCATGGGCAGGCCGTGCTTGAAGCCGAAGGACACGAGGGTGACCTGGATCCCCTCGTCGCTCGGCCTGCCGATGCGCTCGCGGATGTCGCGGGCGAGGTCGTAGATGTTGTAGTTCGTGGTGTCGACGACGAGGTCCGCCCGGTCACGCAGCTCCGACAGCAGCTCGCGCTCGGCGGCGAGCCCGTCGAGAATGCGTCCCTCGCCTTGCAGCGGGTGGGCGCGACGCACCTGCTCGAAGCGACGGACGAGCTCCTCGTCCGAGGCGTCGAGGAACATGATCCGGTAGTCGACGCCCTTGCGCCGCAGGTCGCCCACGACGGTGAGCAGGTCGTTGAAGAATTCCCCGCTGCGGACATCGACGACGGCGGCGATGCGCTCCACGCCCCCGCTGGATGCCTGCATCATGCGGGCCAGCGGCTCGAGCATGCCGGGCGGGAGGTTGTCGACGACGAACCAGTCCAGGTCCTCTAGCGTGTTCGCGGCGCGGGACTTCCCCGCCCCGGACATGCCGGTGATGATGAGCAGCTCGCGCCCCTCGTGCTTCGGCGGCTGCGTGTTGCGGTCCAGCAACGGAAGGCCGTCGGGCGGAGTTGCGGCATCGGGCTGCTCATCGGTCATGCCACCAGGATGCCAGCACCTCAGGCTTCGACGGTAGCTTCCGGCCCCGCAGCCCGGCCGGATGCGTCGTCCTGCGGATGCAGCGCCGCCACGACGGCTCGAGCGGTCGCCGGGCCGAAACCGGGCACCTCGGCGATCTCCTCGAGGGTGGCCTTGCGCACCGCCCGCACGGAGCCGAAGGCCTTGAGAAGCGCCGCGGCGCGCACCGGGCCCAGCCCGGGGATGTCATCCAACGCGGAGCGCGTCATCGCCGAGCTGCGCCGGCGCCGGTGGGCGCTGATTGCGAACCGGTGAGCCTCGTCGCGCACCCGTTGCAGCAGATAGAGACCCGGGCTCGTGCGCGGCAGCACGAGGGGGAACTCCTCGCCGGGCAGCCACACCTCCTCCAGCCGCTTCGCCAGCCCGATGAGCGCGACGTCCTCGACCCCCAACTCGTCCAGCGCCCGCTGCGCGGCGTTGACCTGCGGCGCCCCGCCGTCAACGACGACGAGGTTGGGCGGGTAGGCGAACCGGGTCGCCCGGCCGTCGGTCGCCGATACCTCTCCGGAACGTATCGGGAGCCCGTCGGCGTCCACGGGCCCCTCACCGTTCTCGGGTGCCCGCTCCCGGGCCGAGCGAAAGTGCTTGAACCTGCGGCGCAGCACCTCGGCCATCGCTTCGGTGTCGTCGCGGGCGCCGGAGCCGTCGGCGCCGCGCACGATGAACCGGCGGTACTCGCCCTTACGTGGCAGGCCGTCCTCGAAGACGACCATCGCCCCCACTTGGTGCGTGCCCTGGGTGTGGGAGATATCGAAGCATTCGATCCGCAGCGGCGCCTCGTCGAGGTCGAGGGCCTCCGCCAAGTCAGCCAGCGCCTGGGAGCGCGTGGTGAGGTCCCCGGCACGGCGGGACTTGTGCAATGCCAGGGCGTGCTCGGCGTTTCGGTGGACCGTGTCCGCCAGCGCCTTCTTGTCGCCGCGCTGCGGCACCCGGATCTGCACGCTGCCGCCACGCAACTCACGCAGCCAGGCCGTGACCTCGGGTAGATCGGCGGGGAGGTGGGGCACGAGCACCTCGCGGGGCACCGCGGCCGCGATGTCCCCGGTCTCGGCCGCCTCG
>DATGSB010000014.1:0-2229 GCA_035303045.1 Actinomycetaceae bacterium
ACCGTGGCGTACCACTCATACAGCGCTTCTTGGGTGGGGCGGGCGTAGTAGGGCGTGATCACCAGCGCCGCGTCAGCTCCGGTGTCGTAGGCGATGGAGGTGAGTTCCAGGGTTTCATCCAGCCGGGTCGAGCCGGTGCCCGGCACCAGCGGGACGGCGTCGCCGACCTCCTCGGCCACCGTGCGGATGGCCGCGGCCCGTTCCGCCACTGTTTGGGCGGAGGGTTCCCCGGTGGATCCGCCGATGGAGATGCCGCGGGAGCCGTTGTCGAGTTGCCACCGCACCAGCCGGCGCAAGGAATCGTGATCCACTTCCCCGTCGTCGGTGAAGGGGGTGAACACCGGCGCGATCGCCCCGCGGATCTGTGAGGGGTCGGAACGGAATTTCATTTCGGTTGTTCTCCTTGCTGCTGCCGGGCGGCCTGCCATTCTTCGAATTTCGGGCGCCACTGCGGGCCGAGGGGATACAGCCCGTCGACGGACTCGCCCTGTTCGACCATTTCTACGATGAAACGTTCTTCTTCTTCTTGGGCTTCGGCGGCTTGGAGGACCTCCATGACGAGCCCGGGTGGGATGACGAGCACGCCGTCGTCATCGCCCACGATGACGTCGCCCACCTGCACGGTGGCTCCGCCACAAGCGATGGTGACGTCTTGGTCCCAGGGCACGTGCCGGCGTCCCAGCACCGAGGGGTGGGCCCCGACGGTGTAGACGGGAAGTCCCAGTTCGGCCACCAGCGTGGCATCACGCACTCCGCCGTCGGTGACCACGCCTGCGGCTCCGCGCAGCTGGGCTCGTAGCGCGAGGATATCCCCCAGGGTGCCCGAGGTGGTCTCCCCGCGGGCCTCCATCACCAGTACCTCCCCGGCTTGGAGCGACTCGATGGCCTGTTTCTGCGGAGTGAAGCCGCTGCCTCGTTGAGCGAAGAGATCCTTGCGGTAGGGCACGTAGCGCAGCGTGCGGGCGGTGCCGACGAGTCGACGGCCCGGTGCCAGGGGTTTGACGCCGTCGATCACCGCGTGGTCGAAACCGCGTTGCCGCAAGTGGACGGACAGCGTGGCGGTGGAGACGTTGTTGAGCCGTGCGCGTAGCTCGTCGTCGATCACGACCGGAGGTTCGGTGCCCGGGGCAACGCCGATGGGCTGCCCCCAAGCGTCGGCGCGTTGCGCGTCATCGACCAGCGGCGGGTTACCCCACTCGGCGAGGCCGGGGCCTTCGGCGACGTCGGTTTCCAGGCGCCCGGTGCTGGCGCTCGGGTCGTCGAGAGCGAAGACCTCCACTGCGATCCGGTCGCCTGGCTGTGCCACCGAGGCACCGGCGGGGGTGCCGGTGAGGATGATGTCGCCGCGTTCCAGGGTCATCACCCGGGAGAGGTCAGCGATCATCAGCCCGAAGGAAAACAACATGCCGGCGCTGGAGTCCTCCTGCACAAGCTCGTCGTTGAGCCAGGTGCGCAGGCCGATGGCCTCAGGGTCAAGCTGCTGGGCGTCCAGGAGCTTGGGGCCCACCGGGGTGAAGCCATCGCCGCCCTTGGAGCGCACGTTGGAGCCCTTGTCGGCGTAGCGCAAGTCGTGCAGCGCGAGGTCGTTGGCGGCGGTCACCCACCCAACGTGCCCCCAGGCCTCCTCCGGTGCCACGTTTCGTGCCGGCGTACCGATGACGACCGCGATCTCGCCTTCGAAGCCGAGCAACTCGGTGCCCGCCGGGCGCAACACCCGGCCTGCACCGGTGAGTGATGAGGAGGTTTTGAGGAAGTAGGACGGGTACTGCGGGATGCGCCCGCGCTGTTCCGCCCGTGATTTGAAGCTCAGGTGTACGGCAATCACCTTGCCCGGCCGAAATCCAATCGCTGCCGTCACTGGGTCAGTGGCCGGGTCTGCGGTCACGCGAGCCTCCTTGCCCGAAAGATCCTGCACGAAGTCGTATACGATCCATGGTGCCGGGGGGGCGGGATGCTGTCAAGCCCGCCTCGGACCACGTCCGTGTCACATTCGCCCGATAAGCGGCCGATCGAGTGGGACGACGCGCCGCATGCAGCCAAGCGAGCGGGGGCGCGTGACACGATGCCAAGCGGGCGGGCGCGACGCTCGGCAAGCAAGCGAGGGGCGACGCGGGCCGAAGTGGTCGGGGCACACGTGGGACCTGGTGGTCACAGCGACTCATGGCCAAGCGACAACCGGCCACGATCCGTGCGGGCACGGCGGTCCACGGGCGAGGCAATGCATCAAAG
>DATGSB010000015.1:0-2521 GCA_035303045.1 Actinomycetaceae bacterium
GTAGGAGGAGAGGAATACGTCGTAGTCCACGTTGTGCTCGGCCAGCTGCCCGGCGACTTCGGCGTACTGTCCGGCGCGCTCGGGGTTGGTGAAGTGGACGGCCACCTTGACGTCGTCGTCGGGATGGTCGAACACGTCGCGCACGGCGCGGGAGCCGGCGTCGAACAGGTCCGCGGTCTGCTCCCAGCCGCTGGTCCCGGCGATCTGCCCACCGGTGGTCTCGTTGCCGATCTGCACCATGCCGACGTCGACGCCGGCATCCTTCATCTGTTGCAGGGTCTCGGACGTGTAGTCGTACAGGGCCTGCACCCGGTCGGCGTGGTCGAGCTCGCGCCACGCGCGCGGGGCACGCTGCTGGCCGGGGTGAGCCCAGAAGTCGGAGTAGTGGAAGTTCACCAGCACCTGCATGCCCGCAGCGGTGGCCCGCCGGCCGATCTCGGTGGCCCGGTCGGCGTCGACGTTCCCGGCGCCGTAGCCCTTGCTCGGGTCGCTCTCCAGGAAGGGCTCGTTCCACACCCGCACCCGGGCCCAGTTGATCCCGGCCTCGGCGAGGACGTCGAACAGGTCGGCTTCGTTGCCCTCGAAGTCGCGGAAGGTCACCCCGCTCTCCTCCAGGGAGAGCACCGTGGAGAAGTCGGCGCCGTTGATCCAGCCCTCCCCCACGCTCTCCACTCGGGGCACGGTGATACCCGCCTCCACCGGACCATCATCGGCCACCGCGGGTGCGGCCAGCCCGCTTCCCACGAGTGCAGCGGCGGCCGCCACCACGGCCACCCTTCTGAGACGACTCGACATCGTCAGTCCTTTCGTCGATCTTCATTGATGACACGCCCCGGGTGGGGCGGGGTAAGGGACCGGGCGGCCCGGTGCGGGCTGTCGCTGCCGTTGGTCGGGCCGGCCCGCAGCAGGCTCAACCCTTGACCGACCCGGCCGACAGGCCTCCGACGATGTAGCGCTGCAGCGACAGGAACAGCACGAGGATCGGCACCGCGGCCACCATCGCTCCGGCGGCGAACAGGCCCCACCGGGAGGTCAGCTGGTTGGAGACCCACTGGTACATCCCCACCGCCAGCGTCCAGTTGCTCTCACCGGTGAGCACGATGCGGGCGAGGATGAAGTCGCCGAAGGAGGAGATGAAGGCCAGCAGCCCCACCACGGCCAGGATCGGCACCACGAGCGGCACGATGATCTGCCAGTAGATCTGGGAGTGCGGGGCGCCGTCGATCTTGGCGGCCTCGTCGATCTCGATAGGGATGGTGTTGAAGAACCCGTACATGAGGAAGGTGTTGGCGCCCAGCGCCCCGCCCAGGTAGACGCAGATGAGCGCGAGCTTGGAGTTGATGCCCAGCTGCGGCACCACCTCCCCCAGGGCGATGAGCAGCAGGAACACCGCGACGAAGGCCACCGTCTGGGGGAACATCTGGATGATGAGCAGGGTGGTCAGCGAAGCCCGCCGCCCGCGGAAGCGGAAGCGGGAGAAGGCGTAGGCCGCCGCCGCGCCCATGAGCACCGCCCCGAGGGCGGCCGCGCTGCAGATCAGCAGAGTGTTGGCCACCCATGTCCAGTACATCGTCCCGCCCAGGGCCGCGTAGTTGGCCTGGCTGAGCTCGTTGAACAGGGAGGACGAGCCGGCCAGCGACCCGCGCGGATCCAGCGACGCCGACAGCGCGTACACCAGCGGGAAGGCGGCGTAGAAGACGAGGACGACGGCGAGCGGGTACTTCCAGCCGACCTCACCCCACCAGCGGCGGCGTCGGCCGGGGGCCTGTCGTCGTTCCTGGGACAGCGCGCTCATGGCTAGATCTCCTCGAGCTTGCGGGTCTGGCGGAAGGCCAGTGCCGAGATGAGTCCGATGACGATGAACACGATGATCGATAGCGCGCTGGCCAGGCCGTAGTCGGCCCGTCCGCCCGAGACCCCGGAGATCTGGTAGATCGCCGAGATGAGGATGTCGGTGGAGCCCAGCGGTACCGAGGCGCCCGGGAAGGCCGGGCCGCCGCCGGTGAGCATGTAGATGATCGTGAAGTTGTTGAAGTTGAAGGCGAAGGAGGCGATGGCCAGCGGCGCGGTCGAGACCATGAGCAGCGGCAGGGTGATTGAGCGGAACTGGCGCCAGCGCCCCGCACCGTCGATCCGGGCCGCCTCGGTCAGCTCGGCGGGCAGCGACTGCAGCGCGCCGGTGGAGACCAACATCCAGTAGGGGTAGCTGAGCCACAGGTTGACCCACAGCACGGCGAGCTTGGCCAGCCACGGATCGCTGAGCCAGCCGATTCCGGCGCCGAGGAAGAACCACTCGTTGATGACGCCGAACTCGGAGTTGAGCATGCCGCGCCACAGCAGGGCGGACATGAAGGCGGGAAAGGCGTACGGGAGGATGAAGATGGTGCGCAGCACCTTGCGCCCACGGACCCGCTCGTCGTTGTAGATGATCGCGATCAGCAGGCCCAGCCCGAAGCTGGTGAGCACGGTGAGGGCGGCGAAGGCGAAGGTCCACAGGGTGACCTTGAGCAGGGGCCCGGCG
>DATGSB010000016.1:0-11203 GCA_035303045.1 Actinomycetaceae bacterium
CGGGTGGGCCCGCCACAGCGGCCGCTCGCTCACCGACATCAACGCCGCCTTCTACTACGTGGCCACCGGGGAAACGCTGCGCGCCGGGGAGCTGAGCGAGGCGGAGATCGAAGGCCGCCTCACCGCCGCGATCGCTGCGGCAGGCGGGGCCGCCGACCTCGTCCTCACCGAGTACACCTGACCCCCCACCGCCGCGTCACCGCGCCGGCGCGGCGAACTCGGCTCAGGCGTGGGGCGCCGGAGCGAGGGGCGCCGAGGCCGCGTCGACCTTCTCCGCCTCGCGCAGGCTCGCCGAGCGGTGCCGCAGGTCGCGGCGCTTCGCCTGGCCCTGGCGCCGCGACGCCTGGAGGCGCTCCCGCTGGCGCATCCGGCGCAGCGTCTCGGCCTGACGCGCGCGCCGGAACGCTTCGGCGTGGCGCCGTGCCCTGGCCCGCACCCGGGCGCGCACGACCTGGTGCTTGGCGGCGACCACCGCCTGGGCGCCGATGAGGATCCAGATGACGTTGACGACGGCGGAGGGCCAAGCGGCACTCACCGAGGCGCTCACGCACAACGCGGTGGCGCCCACGAGGTTGAGCGCATGGAAGCTGAACGAATCCGGCTCTAGCCGACGCCGGGTGACCAGCGCGTAAGCAGTGACGGTGGCGGCGGCTCCACCCCAGCCGATGATGGAAAGCAGAACGGATTCGAATAACGACATAGCGCCATGGTGGACGCGCGCAAGCGTGTAGGTCAATCGAATGATTCTGTACCGGGTATGTAGCCTAGCTACATGGAGATTGACCCACGAAGACTTGCCGTTCTCTTAGCCGTCCATAGATCTGGCGGTGTCCTCGCGGGCGCCGATCAGCTCCATCTCACCCCCTCGGCCGTCTCGCAGCAGATTGCCCGGCTCGAGGCGGAAACCGGCGTGCGGGTGCTCGATCGCCACCCCAGCGGGGCGACGCTCACGGCCGCCGGTAGGGTTCTCGCCGACGCCGCGGAACGCATCGAAGCCGAGCTTGCCGAAGCCCGGCGCCTTGTCGCCGCCCACGCCGCCGAGGTCGCGGGCACCGTCATCGTCGGAGCCTTCCAAACCGCCATTCGTGCCATCATCGTGCCGCTGCTGGGGACTCTCAGCGAAACGATGCCGGGGGTGCACATCATGCTGCGGGAGGTCGACGCCCACGTCGGGCAGCGCGCCTTGCGTTCCGGGGAACTCGATCTGCTCGTCCTGGAGCACGACCTCGCCCACCACCCGCCCGCCCCCCGCGGCACCCGTGACGTCCCGTTCCTCGACGAACCGTGGCAGGCCGTGCTTCCCGACACGGTGCCCACGCCCACGACCCTGGTGGACCTCAACCAGTACACCTGGCTCGGCGTTCGGCCGGGCGGCGCGGCCAGCCGGGCGATCCACCGGGTGACGACCGAGCTGGGAACGCAGCCCTCGACCGCGCACCAATACGACGACTACGACGTGGCCATCGCCATGGTGGCCGCAGGGTTCGGCATCACGATGCTGCCCTGGCTGGCCACGCAACGTCACATGCCCACCGGCGTGCAGGTCGTGGCCGTGCCCGGGCTGGGCCACCGGCGCCTCGTTGTGCGTCACCGCATCGCCCGGCAGGACCCCCGCCCCGAACTCCTCGCCGTGCTGGACGCCATCGTCGCGGCAGCCGCCAATCTCGATCTCGACGTGCCTGCGGCGCCGAGCGCGGCCGAACAGTGAGCGACCTCGCCCCGCGCCGGGGCGCGCCCGCGAGCTTCGTATTGCTCATGGGGGCGATGGCTGCCCTGCCCGCCATCGCCACCGACATGTACCTTCCCTCGCTGCCGGAGGTGGCGAGGGAGCTCGACACCACCGCGACGCTCGTGCAGGCGACGATCACGGGCGTGCTCATCGGCGGCGCCATCGGTCAGCTACTCATCGGCCCTCTCAGCGACCGCTTCGGCCGGCGCCCGCCCGTGCTCATCGGGTTGGCCATCCACGTGCTGATGTCGGTGCTGTGTGCGATGGCCGCCGGCATCGCACCCCTCATCGCGCTGCGCGTGCTGCAGGGCGTGGGCAATGCCTCAGCGATGACCACCGCGATGGCCGTCGTTCGGGACCGCTACACGGGGGCGACGGCCGCGGGCATCCTCTCCCGGCTCATGCTCGTCATCGGCGTCGCACCGCTGCTCGCTCCGGCTGCGGGGAGCTTCATCGCGCAGCACTCGAGCTGGCGCGGGGTCTTCGTCGCGTTGGCGCTCCTCGGCGTGGCGCTGTGGGTCGTCGTGTGGCGCTACCTTCCCGAAACCCGGCCACCGGCGCCGGCGAGCACCCCGCGGGGCGCCAGCACGCTGCGCACCTACGGCAGGTTGTTGCGCGATCGCAGCTTCATCACTCTCGCCGTCCTGCCCGCGCTCATCATGAGCGTCCTCATCAGCTACATCGTGGCCTCGCCGTTCGTCTTTCGTGGCCAGTTCGGGATGGCGCCGACCGAGTTCTCACTGTTCTTCGCCCTCAACGGGATCGCGCTCGTCCTCGGCTCGCAGGCCAACGCCGCCCTCGTCCGGCGCGTCGCGCCCCTCCAGGTCATGCGGGTGGCCCTGCCGGCATCCCTTGCGCTGGCCGCGGGGTTGTTCCTCGTGACGCTGCGCGACAACCCGCGACTGGTCGAAGTCGCGATCCCGCTGTGGCTGCTCATCGGCGTCAACGCGCTCACCCCACCAAACGCGACGGCGTTGGCGCTCAGCCGCCATGGGGAGCGGGCCGCCAGCGCGGCAGCGCTCATCGGCGCGATGCAAGCCGCGGTAGCAGGCCTCGTGAGCCCGCTGGTCGGCGTGGTCGGCACGGGCGCCAACGGGATGGCAATCGTCGTGCTGGGCCTCGTGACCACAGCCGCGCTGGTCTTCGTCGGGGGAGTGGGGGCATACCGCCGGGGCCACGATCAGGGGGCCGACGGCGCGCAGTGAGGGCGGCCCCATCGCGTAGCCTTGCTGCGTGGCCACCGATTTCACTACCGCCGTAAGCGACCTGCGCGCGAAGCTGCGTTCGATCAACGCCGTTGCCGACCCGGAAGCCCTCAAGGCCCGCATCGCCGAATTGTCCGAACAGGCCGCGGCGCCCGACCTGTGGGACGACCAGGACGCGGCCCAGGCGGTGACGAGCCAGCTCTCCCACGCCCAGCACGAGCTCAAGCGGGTGGAGGACATGGAGCGGCGCATCGACGACCTCGAGGCGCTCGTCGAGCTCGGCAGCGAAGAGGACGACGCGGACACCATGGCCGAGGCGCAGGTCGAGCTCGACGCCATCCAGGAACAGCTCAACGAACTCGAGGTCCGTACCCTGCTGTCAGGCGAGTACGACCAGCGCGAGGCGGTCATCACCATTCGGGCCGGCGCCGGGGGAGTCGACGCCGCCGACTTCGCCGAGATGCTCATGCGCATGTACCTTCGCTGGGCCGAACGCCAGGGCCACCCGACCCGGGTGCTCGACACCTCCTACGCGGAGGAGGCCGGGCTGAAGTCGGTGACCTTCGAGATCAAGGCTCCCTACGCCTACGGCACCCTGTCGGGGGAGGCCGGCACCCACCGCCTCGTACGGATCTCACCCTTCGACAACCAGGGCAGGCGCCAAACCTCCTTCGCGGCCGTCGAGGTCATCCCCCTCATCGAGAAGACGGACCACATCGAGATCCCCGAGGCGGAGATCAAGGTCGACGTCTTCCGCTCCTCCGGCCCCGGCGGCCAGTCGGTGAACACGACGGACTCGGCCGTTCGCATGACCCACCTGCCCACGGGCATCGTCGTGTCGATGCAGGACGAAAAGTCCCAGATCCAGAACCGCGCCGCGGCGCTGCGGGTGCTCCAATCGCGCCTCCTGCTCCTGCGCCAGCAGGAAGAAGAAGCCGAAAAGCGCGAACTCGCCGGCGACGTCAAGGCCACATGGGGCGACCAGATGCGCTCCTACGTGCTGCAGCCCTACCAAATGGTCAAGGACCTGCGCACCGAGTACGAGGAAGGCAATCCCGCTGCCGTGTTCGACGGCGAGATCGACGGCTTCATCGAGGCCGAGATCCGCTGGCGTCGGATGCAAGAGGCCTAGACCGCAAGCGGCCCGGCGTGTCGGGGCCGTGGCGGGCGGCATCCTGCCTAGTCTCCGAAGAGGCCAGAGCTTTGCTTCCCCTGCTCCCAACCACTGGCCCCCGCTGCCGTGATCAGATTCGAAAACGTCTCAAAGGTTTACGCCCGCGGCGCTAAACCCGCCTTGGATAACGTCACCCTCGAGATCGAACGCGGCGAATTCGTCTTCCTCGTCGGCCAGTCCGGCTCTGGCAAATCGACCTTCCTGCGCCTCGTCCTGCGCGAAGAGCGCCCCACCTCCGGCCACGTCTTCGCCCTCGGCCGCGACCTCGCCCGGCTCTCGCAGTGGCGCGTCCCCGGCCTGCGCCGCCAGATCGGCATGGTCTTCCAGGACTTCCGGCTGCTGACGAACAAAACCGTCTTCGACAACGTCGCGATCGCACTGCAGGTCATCGGTAAACCCCGCCACCACGTGCTGACCACCGTGCCCGACGTGCTCGAGATGGTGGGCCTGGCCGGCAAGGAACGGCGCATGCCCCACGAACTCTCCGGCGGTGAACAGCAGCGCGTGGCGATTGCCCGCGCCTTCGTCAACCGCCCCTCGGTGCTCCTCGCCGACGAGCCGACCGGCAACCTCGACCCGACGACGTCGATCGGCATCATGCGGCTACTCGACCGCATCAATCGCACGGGAACGACCGTCGTCATGGCCACCCACGACGACGAAATCGTCGACCAGATGCGGAAGCGCGTGGTGGAACTCGAGGGCGGGCGTACCGTGCGCGACCAGTCCCGCGGCGTCTACGGAGCGGCCAGGTAGGCGCCATGAGACTTCGCTTCGTCCTCTCCCAGCTCGCCTCCGGGCTGCGGCGCAACGTGTCGATGACCATCGCCGTCGTGCTCGTGACCTTCGTGTCCCTCACCTTCGTTGGCGCTGCCCTGCTGCTGCAGATGCAGGTGGGCAACATGAAGGACGACTGGTACGACCGCGTCGAGGTCTCGGCGTTCATGTGCCCCGCAGACTCCGCTGTGCCCACGTGCGCGGCGGGTGAAGCCACCGAGGAGCAACTCGCCCACGTCCGCGACCTGCTCGAGTCCTCGGCCCTGGCGCGCTACGTCGACACCGTCTACTTCGAAACGAAGGAGGAGGCCTACGAGGCCTTCCGGGAGCAGATGCCCGACTCGGTGTGGACGCAGTCGCTCACGCCGGATCAGATGCAGGAGTCCTTCCGCATCAAGCTCGTCGACCCGGAGCAGTACCAGGTGGTGGCCGATGAGCTCTCCGGCCGGCCCGGCGTCGAAGAGGTCGTCGACCAACGCGCCCTGCTGGAACCCCTGTTCCTCATCATGGACCGCGCCACCCTGCTCGCCGTGGGCCTGGCCGCCGTCATGACGGTAACCGCGGTGCTGCTGATCACGACCACCATCCGCCTCTCGGCGATGAGCCGGCGCCGCGAGACGTCGATCATGCGGCTTGTGGGCGCCTCCAACTTCTTCATCCAGCTCCCCTTCATGCTCGAAGGGGCCCTTGCGGCCCTCGCCGGGGCGGCGCTCGCCGTGGGCGGGCTGTGGCTCGGCCTGCACCATCTCGTCGAGGGCTGGCTCGCTACCGAGTTCCAGTGGGTGCAGCTCGTGGGCACCTCCGACCTGCTCATCATCGCGCCCATCCTCGTTGCCGCAGCCATCGTGCTCGCCGGCATCAGTTCGCTAGTGTCCCTCAGCCGCTACACGAGGGTGTGAGCCCGTGACCCCACCAACGACTGTCCACTCCCGCGCGCGACTGCTGCGCCTCGGCTTTGGCCTGCTCGCCGTGCTGCTCGCCCTGGTCATGCTCGGCACGCCCGTGGCGGTCGCGGATAGCAAGTCCGACTACCAACAGCGGCTGGAAGACGCCAACCGCCGGCAGGAACAGCTGCGCTCGGAGCTCGAGGGCACCGACGAGCGGCTGGCAGAGACGTACCTCGCGTTGGAGGAAGCCACGGAGCGCCTGCCGCAGGCCGAGGCGGACCTCGCGGCGGCCGAGAACGAGCTCGCGGCGGCCCAGCGCACCGAGCAGCTTGTCGCCGACCGTCTGGAGGTCGCGCAGAACGAACTCGAGGGCCTCGCCGAGGACCTCGCCGCCAGCGTGGCCGTCATCGAAGCCACCCGCGCCTCGATCGGAGAGCTCGCCCGCTCGACCTACCGGGGTGGCACGAGCCTGTCGAGCCTGCACGTCGTCCTCGACGCCGGATCCTCCCAGGAGTTCATCCAGCAGACGGCCCTGACGGATCGGGCCGTGCGCAACCAGACGCAGGTGATCTCCGAGCTCGAAACCAACGCCGCAGTCAACCGCAACCGCGAAGCGCGCCAGGAGGCAGTGCGCGAACGGGTCGATGAGCTGCACCGCGAGGCCGAGGCAGCGGTGACCCGAGCCGACGAAGCCCGCGCGCAGGCACAGCAGTACGCCGATGAGATCCGCGAGCTGCGAAACGAGAAGGAAGCGCTCGCCGAGGAGCTCGAACTCCACCGGGTCGAGCTGCAGGAGGACTTCGAGACGATGCAGCGCGACGCGCAGCGTCTCGCCGACCGCATCGCCGAAATCGAGGCGGAGGAGCGCCGCCAGCAGCGCGCCGAGGAGGAACGCCGCCGCCGCGAGGCCGCGGAGCGCGCCGCCGAGCGCGCCGCACGCGATAACGCCCGGCCCACCTCCCCGCCGGCCAACAGCGGAGGTGGCGGAGGCGGCAGCGGCGGCGGGGGAGGAGGCGGCGGCGGCAGCTCCGGGCTCATCACGCCGGTGCCCGCCCCCGTGTTCGTCACCTCGCCCTTCGGCATGCGGATGCACCCCTTGCTGGGGTATCGCTGGATGCATGAGGGGGTCGACCTGCGATCCCGCTGCGGCGAGGCGCAGGTGGCCGCAGCCGGCGGCACCGTCACCGCGACCATCCCGGCGCCGGGCAACGCCTCGCACGGCAACCAGGTGATCATCAACCACGGGCGCATCGGCCAGCACAACTACGTGACGGTCACGAACCACCTCTCCCGATTCGCCGTGCGCGCGGGCCAACGGGTGAGCCAGGGGCAGGTCGTCGGGTACACGGGAGCGACGGGCAACGTCACCGGCTGCCACGTGCACTTCGAGGTGTGGCGCAACGGCAGCGCGATCGACCCCATGCGCCTGCCCGCCTTCACTCGCCGCAACTAGCCGCGACCGGCGCGGTGAGTTCCGACGCGCGGAGCCATTACGATGGAATGCCGCGCCGGGCCCACGCCCCTGCGCGAAAACCCGGGGAAGGGGGAGAGTCATGGCTGCGAAATCGTCGAAGAAGCTGACGGCGGCGCAGAAGGCGAAGGCCGAGGCGGATCGGCACACCGTCGTCGCCCGTAACCGTCGCGCCCGCCACGATTACCACATCGACACCACCTTCGAAGCCGGCCTCGTCTTGCAGGGCACCGAGGTGAAGTCGCTGCGACAGGGACGGGCCTCCCTCATCGACGGCTGGGTCGAGATCTCCGGTGGTGAGGCCTGGCTCCAGGGCGTCCACATCCCGGAGTACAGCCAGGGAACGTGGACGAACCACTCGGCGCGGCGCAAACGCAAGCTGCTGCTCCACCGCGACGAGATCGACCAGCTCGCGGTGAAGACGCGCGAGAAGGGGCGCACGATCGTGCCGCTGGAGCTGTACTTCACCAAGGGCCGCGCCAAGGTGCTCATCGCGTTGGCCCGAGGAAAGCGGGAGTACGACAAGCGCCACGCCCTGCGCGAGCAGCAGGACGCGCGCGAGGCCCAACGCGCCATGAGCCTGCGCGCCAACCGCTGACCGCCCGCCGGACTGCGGAGGGCATCGAGCGGGTCTATGTTGGTAGCGACCCGCTCGACCGAGGGAGGACCCCGTGGGCTTGAAACTGCGACAGCTGCCACCCCGCCTGGCGGCAGGCGCCTACATTCTCAACTCTGGATTGTCGAAGCGCGGCTTGGACGACGACGCCTATGCCGGCATGCAGGAAATGGCGGCCCGTGCCGTGCCGCAGCTCGCCCAGATGTCGGCGCGAGACTTCGGCAAGTTGCTCATGAGGGGCGAAGTCGCCCTAGGCGCCGCCTTGCTCCTACCCGTCGTGCCGTCATGGCTCGTCGGGATGGGCCTCACCGGATTCAGCGCCGCGTTATTGCGCATGTACCGCAACAGTCCGGGCATGACCATCGACGGTATCCGCCCGACCCCGGAGGGCACCGCCGTCGCCAAGGACGTGTTCCTCCTCGGCATCGGAATGGGATTGGTGCTCGACCACATCACCACCCGCAACAAGAAGAAGGGCCTGCTGGGGCGCAAGAAGTAGGCAGATCCGCCCTAGCCCTCAGCTCCGCCCTAGCCCTCAGCGCCGTGTGGCGCCGGTGCGGGCACGCCGATACACCCGGTCCCACGGGCGCTCAGTGATCGTCACCGTGACGTCGTGCCCGCGCTGCATGCGCGCCAGCACGTCGTGGCGCACCCGCAGCAGGGTGGCGAGCATCATGACGATCGAGGTGGCGGCCATGGCCGCCAACGCGGCGAGCGCCCAACGGTAGTCAGCAAGCCCGGGGTCGGCCCCGCTCGAGCGCAGGTCGAGGACGAAGCCGATGGTGATGGCCGCGAGCATCGCCCCGGCGAACCCGCCGACATTGACGAGCCCGGTGGCCGTGGAGATGCGCGCCGCCGGGTTGTAGTCGCGCGCGAGATGGAACCCGATCTGGGAGCCCGGCGCCCCCAGGGCCAGGGCGACGAAGGCCACCGTGACGGCCGCCCCAGGAGGCTGACCACCCGGCCACGCGACAAGCAGCACGACGGCGAGGAAGCCCCCGAGTGCGACTGCGAGGCCCATGGCCGCCCGCCACGGGCGGTGGCGGCCGGCGAGCGGGCCGATGACGAAGCTGGCCACAAGCGTCCCGACCACGTAGATGGATAGCTGCGAGGCCGCCGCGGCATTCGAGTAGCCGAGACCCTGGGTGAGGTAGGGGTAGCCCCACACGAACGAGATCGCCGCCCCCGGCATCATCGTCGCCTGGTGCACCCAGAATCCCAGGCGGGTTTCGCGGCGGGACCACGCGGCCCGAACGTCGTCCAGGGCATGGCGGGCCACCGAGCGCGGCGCCCGGCTCCCGGCGTCCTGGCTCTCAGCGGCGGTCGGCTCCGGGCGGAACGGCGCGGCGACCGCGGGCCGCAGCAGGAGCAGTGCGTAGACGAGGGAGGCGGCGCCGGTGGCGGCGAAGGTGCGCGTCCAGCCGAAGTCATCGAGAGCCAAGGCAAGCGGGATCGTCGCGGCCATGTTGCCCGCCATGCCCATGAGGCCCGTGGCGCTGGTGAGGATCGCGTAGCGCCGACTGGGGAACCACAGCGCGGCCAGGCGCAGAACTGCGATGAACACCGCGGCGTCACCGACGCCCAGCAGGGCGCGGGCAGCCAACGCGGTGGGGTAGTTGACGGCGAAGGCGAAACCCAGCTGGGCGACGCCCATCGCCAGCGTGGCCGCGAGAAGCACACGCCGCGCCCCCCAGCGGTCGATGGCGAGGCCCGCGGGCACCTGCATGGTCGCGTACAGGCCGAGCTGGACCATGACGAAGGAGCCCAGTTCGGTGGCGGAGATGTCGAGCTGGTCCATGGCCTTCGTGCCCGCGACCCCGAGCGAGGAGCGGTGAAGGAAAGCAAGGAAGTAGACGCCGCCACCGGCGAGCCACACGAGCCACGAGGAGCGGCGGGCCCGCTCGCTCATGCGAGAGAATGGCGTGAACACGGTTGCTATCGTCCCACCGACGCTCGCCGATGGGCAGCCAGCGCCAACCGGCTCCCACGCCTTGGGAATAGTCGCCGAGGGAACTTGTTAGCTATGATTGAGCGGCCGGTGGATCCGGCAGCACATAACTGCACAGGGGGATGATCGGTTTCGACGATGATCGTCGCGCCAGGTGAAGCGGGTCGAGGATGCAGAGTCATCTCGTCAACGCTCTCTGCAAACCAATAGGTGCTGATTCTAAGCGCACCGACTTCGCACTCGCCGCCTGAGCGAGTAGCAGAGGTCCGTCAGCCCGGGCTCGCTCTCGTCCCGGTTCCTGACGTCATCTAGAGAGCCACTGCTCGTAGGCCTCGTCACCGGGTCTGCGGGAACACTCAGGTGACTGAGCCCGTCAGCGACTTGTCTGCGTGATCGCTGGGGCCGAGAAAATCAGCAGCAGACTGCACCCGGAGAAGCCCTGGTTCAACGTCATCGGACGCGGGTTCGATTCCCGCCATCTCCACTCGGCACAGCCCGAAACCCTCGCGGTTTCGGGCTTTTGTCGTTCCTTGGGGAAGTGCAGCGCACCGCCGGAGGCGGCATGACGTAGATCTCAGCGGGAATAATCCACCTCCACTTGCGTTGAAGCTTCAAGTAACCCTACGTTGGATGCACCGCGATGGAGGAGATGATGATGGCCCAGCCCAATACCGTTGTGAATCGAAGCGACGTGCTGCCCGCGACCACCCACATGGGGCCGGTCACGCTGCTCGTCGGCGACCTCGACGCCCTGACCGCCTACTACCGCGACGCGTTCCTGCTCGAGGTGCTGCGCCAGGAGGGCGAGACGGTCGCGCTGGGTCGCCGCGGCGTCGAACTCCTCATCCTGCAGCGGGATTGGAGCTTGCCGCCGAACCAGCCGCGCAGCGCCGGCCTCTACCACACGGCCTTCCTCTTCGACTCCAAGGCGGAACTCGCCACGGTCCTCGCCGCGGCGTTGACCCACGGCCGCGCCCACTACGTGGGGTCGGGGGACCACGCCGTCTCCGAGGCTTTCTACTTCACTGACCCCGAGGGCAACGGCGTGGAGCTGTATGCCGACCGCCCCCGCGAGTCGTGGCAGTGGAGCAACGGCTCGGTGCACATGACCACCGACTACCTCGACCCGGTCCAGTTCTTGCGCGCCCACCTCACGGACGATTCGCGGGAACTCGTGGCGACGCAGGCCGCCCGCCAGGAGGCCGGCGCGTTGCGCCAGGCCGCGGTGGGCCACGTCCACCTCCAGGTGGGGGATACCGCCACGGCCAAGGACTTCTACGTCGACACCCTCGGATTTGAGACCACCCTCGAGATGGGGAATCAGGCGTTGTTCGTCGCCGCGGGCGGTTATCACCACCACATGGCCATGAACACGTGGAACTCCCTCGGTGCCGGG
>DATGSB010000017.1:0-3038 GCA_035303045.1 Actinomycetaceae bacterium
GGGCGGGACCTCCAGCGGCGCCACCGGCCAGACCCGTTCGTGCGGCAGGCGCAGCCGCTCGCGGGAGGTGGCCAGCACGGTCACGTTCGGACAGCCGGAGACGATCGCGCGCACCAACGGCGTCAGGGTCGCAAGCACGTGCTCGCAGTTGTCCAGGAACACCAGCAGGTGCCGCTGCCCGAGCCCGGATACCAGGGCTTCCTCGAGGCTCTGCCCGGTGCCGGACTGGATGGACAGCGCAGTGATGAGCGCCCCGCCCACACCGCTGAGGTCGCGGATGTGGGCCAGGGAGCAGCGCATCACCCCGTCTGGCCAGATCGCCCGGGTACGTTCCACCAGGTGTTCGGCCAGCGTCGTCTTACCGACGCCGCCGGAGCCGGTGAGGGTGAGCAGGGTGGCTTCGGGGAGCGCGGCACTGAGTTCGTCCAGGTCGCGCTCACGGCCAAGGAGGGGCGGCATCCGGCGCCCGCCGGCACTGTCCCCGGCGACGGGGGCGGGTGGTCGGGAGTCCTCGCGCAGGATCTGTTCGTGGAGGCCGCGCAGGCCCGGGGCGGGGTCCACGCCGAGTTCGTCTCGCAGCCGGGTGCGTAGTTCCTCGAAGGTGGCCAAGGCTTCGGCGCGCCGGCCGGTGGCAACCAGTGCGCGCATGAGATGGGCATGGGCCTGTTCGTTGTAGGAGTCCTCGGCGAGGAGGGTGGGGAGGGTGGCGGCGACGTCCTCATGGCGGCCCAGGGCCAGCAGCACCTCGGCACGGTCGACGACGGCGGTGCGGCGGAGGCGTTCCAGGTGCTGTGCCGCTCCGGTCAGGGCGGGATGGTCGGCGAGGTCGCCGTAGGCGGGGCCGTGCCAGCACTCCAGTGCCGCATGGTGGAGCGCCAACGCTTCGTGTGGATTGTCGGTCGTACGTGCCTTCGTCAGCAATGCGGTGAACCGGTGCGCATCGACGCTGCCGTCCGCCGCAAGCCGGTACCCCTCGGGCGAACTGTGGAGGCAGTCGACGTGGTCGGTGCTCAGTTCTCGCAGATTTCGCCGCAGGCGGGACACGTGACTCTGGAGTGATCGGCGCGCGGAGTCGGGCGGGGCGTGCGCCCAGAGCCCACCGATCAGATAGTCCGGCCCGACGACGTCACCCTCGGCAGCGAGCAGCATCGCCAGGATGGTTCGCTCGTGCCCCCGGCCGAGCGAGATCCAGCGCTCGTCGATAACGACGCCCACCGGACCCAACACCGAGAACTGCATGCCCACCTCACCGAGAGCGAGGGCCCGCAGTCTACCAATTCCTGATTCCGGCGGCCGTACGCGCGGTCGAGGCGCCCTGACGCCATCGCGGTCAGGAGTTGGGGGAACCACTAGATGAAGTCGTCGGTGGACCCTGTCGCGTCGTCTGCTGGCCCCACCCGCGCGAAGGCGCTTTGGACCGTCTCGCCCGGCGCTCCGTTCTCGGCCGCTGCACTCTCCTGCTCTCCGTCGCTGAATATCGCAAGCCGCGAGGGGCGAACTCGCGCGGAGACGTCAACCCTCAGCGCGGTGGGCCCGGTCGCGACTCTTAGGGCAACGTCTGCGCGGCCGCTGCCGTCCTGAGCATGTGCACCCTCCAGCCCGCGTTCTGCCGCTTGCGGCAACCAGATCCAGGTTCGCTGGATGTAGTGCAGGTTCTCGTTGCGCGCCCGGGGCCCGAAAGCATCCAGGGCAAGCGTGGTAGAACTCGCCGTCGTCGGAGCGAAATAGTCCGGTTCGCTCAAGACATTGCCATCGGAGTACGGCCCGATTCGTTCCACCACACGGTCCGGCAGGCGTAGTCGGCCCTCATAACTGAGTTCCTGCAAGCGCTCCAACCGTTGGCCGCCGAGCCATTCGCGTGCGGTGCCCCCTCTCCAGAAGTCGACCAACTGCGCCCGGGGGCTGTTCGCGGTAGCAGAGGCATCGCTATCGACGGCGAGGTGGCCGCTGTTCTCCGGGATCAGCAGATCCTCGGCGAACCTCTCGTACGCGTCCCCGAAAGCATGAGCCGCCCATCCCGGGTGGTACAGGCTCTGGTACGCACCGGCGAGCAGACTTGCGGGCAGGTCCACCTCTTCGCGTTGCGGTTGCGCCACCGACACGGCAGCCGGCAACCGCTGGACGACGTCGTCGGGAAGATCTTCATACTTCACCTTCGGTGGTTCCCAGGTTCGGTGAACCACCTCGCCGATGATGGCGGTCCAATCCTTCCACCCCTCGAACAAGGACCGTAAGCGCACCAGTTCCTTACCGGCCCAGATAAAGTGCTCACTTCGATAGCGTTGCAGCGCCAATATTTGCTCGACTTCGTGGTCGTGGCGGCGGACTGCTTTATAGAAATGATGATTGGCAAGCGTCAGGATGACCACGGCTAGCAGCACGATGCCAATGGCGATGATCGTGGCCCGCTGCCAATCCGGTTCCCCCTCTTCCGTCATCAGGACGGCCCACTCGTTTTGCCGCGTGAGGTAGAACAACACGGCCAGCGCGGCCACCGTCAACGGGATCGTCCACCACCACACCCGCAGTAGGCGCCGGCGCGTGCGCTCCAGTCGCTCTGTGGCCGGCGCGGTGGCGCCGGAGTCTTTCTGCGCGTATCGACGCCGGTTGGCCTCTTGTTCCTGGAGGCGGCGGGAGACGTCGTCCCCCACTTGCCACAGAACGCTTCTGCTGACCCACTCGAACCACTGGTTGAAGGAGGATTGGCGGTCTTCGTGTTCCACCAGCATCGCCTGCCGCTGCTGCAGTTCGACGGCGAGCGCAGCCTCTTGGTCCTCTAGAGCCCGACGGCGCTCGGTCGGGTTGGGCTCGTTCGGCGCCTCGGGCGCGGCTGGCTGTGGTTGCTCCGGATTTTCCGGGATGGGCGGCAGTTGCTCTAGTTGGGCTCGAAGCGCCGCAAGTGACGACTCGAGTTGAACCACACCGCCGCGCAACTCGGCGACCCGTTGGGCCAGTTCCTCCCGGTACTGCGCCATGGCGAGCGGGTCGGTGGGGTGCACGACGCGGTTATCGTCGACGACAAACGCTGACGGATGCGG
>DATGSB010000018.1:0-6793 GCA_035303045.1 Actinomycetaceae bacterium
GCAGGCCGTTGAGCCGGTGGGTGAGCGCGTCCGCGGGCGACCGTCCGCTGCGCCCGGGCAACGCTTGCCACACGGCCGCGGGCACGTCGAGGTGGGCCACCTGGCGGCGGGCGTGCACGCCGGCGTCGGTGCGGCCGGCGACGGTGAGGCGGACAGTCCCGGCCAGCCGCAGCACCGTCGTCAACGCTTCCTCCACGACGCCCTGCACCGTGCGCAACCCGGGTTGCCGCGCCCAGCCGGCGAAATCGGTGCCGTCGTATGCCAGGTCCAGCCGGATGCGCCTGTAGCCGGCGTCAGCGGTGGGGGTCACGCCGCCCAGCGTAGCGATTCCGGGCTCCGGGGCGGGCCGGGGGCCGCACTATGCTGCGCGCATGCGGTACGCCCACCACGAGGCCGGTGCGCTGACGCTCGCCGTTGATTGTGGCGGCGGCGGGATCAAGGCCGCCGTGCTCGACGAGGCGGGCACCCTGCGCGCCCCCGCGCTGCGCGTCGTCACCCCCTACCCGCTGCCTCCTTCGCGCCTGCTCGACATCCTCGCTGATTTCACCGAGCGGCTGCCCCCGGCCGACCGCCTCACCATCGGGATGCCCGGGATGGTTCGCCACGGCGTCGTCATCGACACGCCGCATTACGTCACGCGGCACGGTCCGCGCACCAAGGTGGTGCCCGAACTGCGCGAAGCGTGGCAGGGTTTCGACCTCCAACGTGCGGCCGCCGCGCGTTTCGGCCTGTCGACCCTCGTGCTCAACGACGCCGAGGTGCATGGGGCTGGTGTGGTCAGCGGCGTGGGACTGGAGATGATCCTCACGCTGGGCACGGGGCTCGGCAACGCGATCTTTGACGGCGGGCAGTTGGCCCCTCACCTGGAACTATCGCGGGCGCAGTTCCGGTGGGGACTGTCGTTGGATGAGTATCTCGGGGAGCACGAGCGACTGCGCTTGGGCGACGTCCTGTGGGGGCGGCGGGTGCGCCAGGTCGTCGAGTCGCTCCGCCCGGTTGTGCTGTGGGACCGGCTCTACATCGGTGGCGGGAACTCTCGCGTGCTGTCCGCGACGCTACGAGAACGGCTCGGTGAGGACGTCGTCATCGTCCCGAACAGCGTCGCCATCGTCGGCGGCGTCCGCGCCTGGCGGCTGCGCGCCTGACACGTGTGCGAGGAGCTCGGTGAGCGCCGCGTTGAACGCCGGCGGGTTGGTGAGCGACACGAGGTGGTTGGCCTTGGGCACGATGGTGAGTCGCCCCCGGTGCGCCGCGGCCGTCCACCGCCGCTCGTGCCACCGGAAGTGGTCCCAGCGCCCGTTGACGAACCAGATCGGCACCTCGATGTGCGCGACGTCCTCCTCGACGTCGAGGTGGCGCATCTGCCGGACGACCTCGGCCATCTCCGCGATCGTGGGCACCTCCTCCGGGGGCACCTCGGGGGTGTGGCGCGGCGTCGTGAGGCGATTGGCTGCGGAGCTGAGCCACGCTCCCCCGCCCGGGAGTCGCGCGATCGCGTGCGAGGCGAGCTCATACGTCCGGCCGAGCACGCCGGTGGTGCTGGTTGTGGCTCCCGCGGCGAGCACAGCCTGCACGGGACGTGCCGTGCGCGCCGTCCAATGGAGGGCGAGGTAACCGCCCAGCGACGACCCCACCACCACGACGGGACCGCCCATCCCCGCGGCGGCCTCGTCGATGGCGGCCATGGCGCCCGGGATGCTGAAGGGCTCGGCGCGGCGCGCGCCGTGGCCCGGGAGGTCGATGGCGCGGGCAGGAATATCCCTGGATTCCAGCAGCGCCAACTGCTTGGCCCACATGGCGCGAGAGGCCCGCACGCCGTGGATGAAGACAACGCTGGGTGGGTTCATTCCTCGACTGTATGAGCGCGTGCGGTCGCCCACCATCGGTGGGCGTGGCGGTCCCGGGACAACGCAGGGGCGGGGCGCATCGTAGGTGTGCGCCCCGCCCCTGGCGGTGTGGGCGCACGACGTGCGCCTCGGTGACGTGCTAGTTGCCGCTGGCGTCCTTCTCCGCCTCGGCCGGGCTGGCTGCCGACGGCGAGGACGCGGAGTCAGCCGACGCACTGTCGGCCGACGGCGAGGAAGCGGAGCTCGCAGACCCGCTGTCAGCCGACGGGGTCGCGGCGGCCTCCTGCTCGGTCGCCTCGGCGGGGGCAGCCTGAGCGGCGGCGCGCTCCGTGGCCTTTTCCGCCTCGCGAACGGTCGCCTGCTTGGGGCTCACGGGCTCGGTCACGAGCTCGATGACCGCCATGGGGGCGTTGTCGCCCTTGCGCGGCGCAACCTTGGTGATGCGGGTGTAGCCGCCGTTGCGCTCGGCCATCGTGGGGGCAATTTCGGTGAACAGCTCGTGAACGATGCGCTTGTCCCCGATCGTGCGCATGACCCGGCGGCGAGCGTGCAGGTCGCCCCGCTTGCCGAAGGTGATGAGCCGCTCCGCCACCGGCTGGAGTCGCTTGGCACGCGAGAGTGTCGTGGTGATGCTGCCGTGGTCGAACAGCGCGGTGGCGAGGTTCGCCAGGATGTGCCGCTCGTGCGACGGGCTGCCACCGAGACGGGCTCCCTTAGCTGGTGCGGGCATGATTTCTCCTCAGTGAATAATCGTCGTGGTGGCGTCAGGACGTCTCGTCGCTGAACTGAACGTCGCCCTCGTAGGGCACCGGCTCGCCCCCGAGATCGAAGTCGACGTTGCTGTCCTTGAGGCTCAGGCCCAAACCGCCCAGCTTCTCGCGGATCTCGCTGATGGACTTCGCGCCGAAGTTGCGGATGTCCAGCAGGTCGGCCTCGGTGCGCGCAACGAGCTCACCCACGCTGTGGATGCCCTCGCGCTTGAGGCAGTTGTAGGAGCGCGACTGCAGGCCGAGCTCTTCGATCGGCAGGGCCAGGTCGGCAGCCAGGGCCTCGTCTGTGGGCGACGGGCCGATCTCGATGCCCTCGGCTTCGACGTTGAGCTCGTGCGCGAGCCCGAACAGCTCCACGAGCGTCTTCCCCGCCGAGGCGAGGGCGTCACGGGGAGGCATGGAGTTCTTCGTCTCGACGTCGACGACGAGGCGGTCGAAGTCCGTGCGCTGTTCCACACGGGTGGCCTCGACCTTGTAGGTGACCTTGAGCACCGGGGAGTAGATCGAGTCCACCGGGATGCGCCCGATCTCGGCGTCGTAGCTCTTGTTCTGCTGGGCGGACACGTAGCCGCGGCCGCGCTCGACGGTGAGTTCCACCTCGAGCTTGCCCTTGTCGTTGATCGTCGCGATGTGCAGGTCGGGGTTGTGCACCTCAACGCCGGCCGGCGGGGTGATGTCCGCGGCGGTGACGGTGCCCGGGCCCTGCTTGCGCAGGTACATGACGACCGGCTCGTCGTGCTCGGAGGAGACGACGATGTTCTTGATGTTGAGGATGATCTCGGTGACGTCCTCCTTGACCCCCGTGACGGTGGAGAACTCGTGGAGCACGCCGTCGATGCGGATGCTCGTCACGGCGGCGCCGGGGATGGAGGAGAGCAGGGTGCGACGCAGGGAGTTGCCCAGGGTGTAGCCGAAGCCGGGCTCCAGCGGTTCGATGACGAACCGCGAGCGCTGCTCGGAGACGACCTCTTCGGACAGCGCTGGGCGCTGGGAGATAAGCACGGTGTAGTCCTTTCAGCAGGTATCCGCTATATGACACCTGGCCTTCCCGTCGACCATCGGTCCGGTCAGACGGGTCTTGCGTGGCGGCGGGCGCCCAGGCGACGCCCTCCGCCGATACCCCGGCGGCGCGGGGTTGGATGGCCGCGGTTAGACGCGGCGGCGCTTGGGGGGACGGCAGCCGTTGTGGGCCTGGGGGGTGACGTCCTGGATCGAGCCGACCTCGAGCCCGGTGGCCTGCAGGGAGCGGATCGCCGTCTCGCGCCCAGAGCCGGGGCCCTTGACGAAGACGTCGACCTTCTTCATGCCGTGCTCCTGGGCGCGGCGGGCGGCGGCCTCGGCAGCGAGCTGGGCGGCGAAGGGGGTCGACTTACGCGAGCCCTTGAAGCCGACCTGCCCGGAGGAGGCCCAGGCGACGACGCCACCGCTGGGGTCGGTCAGCGTGACGATGGTGTTGTTGAACGTGGACTTGATGTAGGCGTGGCCATGGGAGACGTTCTTACGCTCCTTGCGGCGCGGCTTGCGTGCCGCAGGCGTGGCCTGGCGTGACTTGGGAGGCATGGAACTTCTTTCTCAATCGTCGTCGGCGGGCGCTGGCGCGCACCACACGTAGCAGGTGCTAGCGGGCCTTCTTCTTGCCGGCCACGGTGCGCTTGGGGCCCTTGCGGGTGCGCGCGTTCGTCTTGGTGCGCTGCCCGTGGACGGGCAGGCCGCGGCGGTGACGCAGGCCCTGGTAGGAGCCGATCTCGACCTTGCGGCGGATGTCGGCGGCAACCTCGCGACGCAAGTCACCTTCGACCTGGTAGTTGGCTTCGATGTGGTCGCGCAGGGCGACCAGATCGGCGTCGGTTGCGTCCTTGACTCGCAGGTCCGGGCTGATGCCGGTGGCCTGCAGCGTTTCCTTGGCGCGGCTGCGGCCGACACCAAAGACGTAGGTGAGCGCGACCTCCATCCGCTTTTCGCGGGGGAGATCGACGCCGACTAGTCGTGCCATGTTCGGGTACTCCTCGATATTTTCGGAGGTCTGCCACATCGCCTCCCCTTGCGGGCCTCGGCCTCCGAACCGAGGGTGGTGCCGGTGGGCACTGACGATGTGATGGTGGCGGTGTCCCGCCGAGCCAGGTCAGCCCTGGCGCTGCTTGTGGCGCAGGTTGCTGCAGATGACCATGACGCGCCCGTGACGGCGGATCACCTTGCAGTTGTCGCAGATCTTCTTAACGCTGGGCTTGACCTTCATGGCTTCCCTCCGCCGCCGCTGATCCCGGTGACAGGGCGGCGATAGTTCGAGTGGTTACTTGTAGCGGTAAACGATGCGGCCGCGAGTGAGATCGTAGGGGCTCAACTCGACGACCACCCGATCCTCGGGAAGGATCCGGATGTAGTTCTGACGCATCTTGCCCGAGATGTGGGCGAGCACCTTGTGGCCGTTGCTCAGCTCCACTCGGAACATCGCGTTAGGCAGCGCTTCGACCACGCTGCCTTCGATCTCGATGACGCCGTCTTTCTTCGCCATATCCTCCGCTAACTACGTCTCTCCTACCTGACCGCCGGTCGTCGTCTGAGAGTATTGCTTGACGACGTCGACGTGAGGCGGCCCCACTCCCCCACCCGGAGGCGGGATGCAGCAGGGCGCACACATCCAGCGATCAATCATACGACATCACCGGGTGCTGGGGAACCGGGTGTTTGCCCCGGTCAGCGGCCTGGTGAATGAGATGCATCACGCACGGCGCCCGGTGGCAGGCACGAGCGGGGCCACCGGGCCGGCGGCCCCGCTCGTTTGGTCCCCGGTCTCGCATCACTTGGGCTGCCGCGACGTCGATCACAGCCATCGCGATCAGCAGGTCAAGTGAACCGGTGACCACCCGCTCCCGCTCGGCCGGGCGGTGCCGAGCAGGAGCGGGAGCTCTTAGGTCTCCCCCGGGCCCATGGCCGGGGCGGGGAGACGGCCCGCGCGCCACACATAGGTGGACAGCGCAACGACCACAGCGCCGAGCGCGATCGTCCACCACGGGAAATGAGGAACCGTGGGTTCCTCACCCATCGTGGCGAGGTCGCGTATGGGCGTGGGTGTGATGCGTTCCCCGGTGACCAGGATGCGGTGGCTGTTGACGCCGATGGGTGTGCAGGTGACCAGGGTGAGCAGGTCGCGGCCTGGTTGGGGGAAGAGGTCTTGGGTCTCGTGCGGTTCGACGACGGCGGTGGCAATGACCTCATAGGTCAACACCTCACCGAAGGTTTCCACCGTGAAGCGGTCACCGACGGTGACTTTGTCAAGGTCATTGAGCATGGTGGCTTCGGCCAGCCCGCGGTGGCCAGTGAGCACCGCGTGAGTGTCGGGGCCACCGACTGGTAGTGCGGTACCTTGCAGGTGGCCGATCCCTTCGAGCAGCACCGATTCGCTGGTGCCGTGAAACACCGGGAGGTCGACGTCGATGACGGGGATGCGCAGCCGTGCCATGAGTCCGCGGTGGTCGGCGGCCAAGATGGCGTGGTAGTCGAAGCCGCTTTGCGGGGTGTCGGCCACCGGGAGACGCATGAAGGCGTTGACGGCTGCTCCCCCGGTGAGCGCTTCGTTGTAGCGGTGCGCCTCGCCGAGCGCCGCAAGACGTTGCTGTGGGCCGATTTCATCAACGCTGTTGGTGTATCCCACGATCTGGCGGGACTGGTGGTACTGCGCCACCCAGCTGGAGATCGAGGGATATAAGGCAATAAGCGTTCCCAGGAGGAAAACCAATGCGATGGCGAGTGGTGCCCTTGGTATCCGCCAGCGCCGCCGGGGTGTGGGGGCGGGTTCGGCCGGAGGCCGAGGTGGGGCGAGAACAGCCATGGTGGTTTCCTCCTTCCAGGGTGGTCAGGTGCAGTGATGAGGTGAGGGTGGCCGGGCGGATGCTGCTGCGCCCGGCCACCATCACAATGGGTCAGGCCACAATGGGTCAGGCCCGGGTGGCGCGGCTGCGGTATCGCAGCGCCGCTCCGGTGGCCACGGCGATGAGGCCGAGGCCTGCCATGGAGAACAGCACGGTTCCAGCGGCACCGGTCAGCGGCAGCTCGAACGGCGGCTTCTGGTGGTTGAGAACCCGGACGACTTCGGCCTCAGCGACAGCCCCCCTGGTGACCTCGACCTCAATCGGGTCGGTCACACCGGTGTAGCCCAGGGGCGCCTTGGTCTCGACG
>DATGSB010000019.1:0-2188 GCA_035303045.1 Actinomycetaceae bacterium
GGGTCGAACAGCGCGCAGGAGAAGTCGAGCCGCTCCTTGATGTTCACCGACTGCGCGGTGGCCTCCAGCCGCGCGCCCATCTGCTCGGCGATCGACATGAACAGGTTGTTGAAGATCTCCAGCATCACCGGGTCGGCCGCCTCGTCCACCCCCGGCGCCGCCACCGCCGTGCGTCGCTCCAGCCGCAGCTCGCCGCCCGGCCCGACGACGGCGCCCCACCCCTCGTCGACAACGGTGGTGGCGTTGGCCTCAGCCACCACCGCCGGACCGCGCACCTGCGTCCCGACCGCCAGCTGCTCCCGGTGGTGGAGCGGGACGTCGCGCCACGCGCCGGCCACGTGCAGGGGCACGGTCGCCTCGCCGTCGGGCGCTGCCGTGGGCGCCGGCGGCGGGAGATCGACGGGGGAGGGGCGCACCGCCTCCACGCTCACCGCCTCGACGACCAGTGGGCGGTCCATGAGGAAGGAGTACAGCCGCCGGTAGCGCTCCTCGAAGTCCGTCTGCATGGCCGCCAGGTCGCCCAGCGGCACGATGACGGCGGTGTCGGTCCCCTCGTAGCGCAGGTGCACCCTCCGGTGGACTCGGACGGCGCCGGCGCTTCCGTCATCGTCCAGCCCGCTCACCTCGGTGAGCGCCTCCCGCTCGAGCCGCGCCGCGACGTCGTCGAGCCGGGGCAGGAGAGCCGGGGCCAACCGCTCCTCCACGGACTGCTCGCGCATCGCCGTCGTATCGGCCAGGCCTATCCCCAGTGCCGACAGGACGCCGGCGAGCGGGGGCACGAGGACGGTACTGATCCCTAGGGAGTCGGCGACGGCGCAGGCGTGCTGGCCGCCGGCGCCGCCGAAGCTGGGGAGGGCGTATCCGGTGACGTCGTGCCCGCGCTGGACCGAGACCTTCTTGACGGCGGCGGCCATGTTCGCGACTGCCACGGCGAGGAATCCCTCGGCCACCTCCTCGGGAGTGGGCGTGGCGCCGGTGGCCTCGCCGATGGTCGCCGCCAGCGCTGCGAACCGCTCGCGCACGAGCGCATCGTCGAGCGGGGCGTCCCCGCCGGGCCCGAACACGCGCGGCGCGTGGCCGGCCGGAATGCGCCCGAGCATGACGTTGGCGTCGGTGACCGTCAGCGGCCCGCCGTGGCCGTAGGCCGCCGGGCCGGGGTGTGCGCCGGCGGAGTCCGGGCCCACCCGGTAGCGCTCGCCGTCGAAGTGGAGCACCGACCCGCCGCCGGCGGCCACCGTGGTGATGTCGAGCATCGGGGCGCGCACCCGCACGCCGGCAACGACGGTGTCGAAGACCCGCTCGTACTCCCCGGCCACGTGGGCGACGTCGGTGGAGGTGCCGCCCATGTCGAAGCCGATGACGCGCTCGAGCCCGGCGGCCCGCGACATGCGGGCCATGCCGACGATGCCACCGGCCGGACCGGAGAGGATCGCGTCCTTGCCCCGGAAGTGACGCGCCTCGACGAGCCCCCCGTGGGACTGCATGAACGCCAGCTCCACCCCGGGTAGCTCGGTGGCCACGCGCTCGACGTACCGGCGCAGGATCGGGGAGAGGTAGGCGTCCACGACCGTCGTGTCACCGCGGGGCACGAGCTTGAGCAGCGGGCTGACCTCGCTGGACAGCGACACCTGGGTGAACCCGAGGGCGCGGGCCAGGGCCCCGGCCTGCTCCTCGTGGCGGGGGTGCAGGTGGGCGTGCAGGCCGACGACGGCGAGCGACTCGATCCCTGCGTCGCGCACCTCGCGTAGGGCTGCTTCGAGCGCGGGCAGGTCCAGCGGCCGCAGGACGGTGCCGTCGGCGGCCAGTCGCTCGTCCATCTCGACCACCCGGGTGTAGAGCTGCTCGGGCAGCACGACCTGCCGGGCGAAGATCTCCGGGCGCTCCTGGAAGGCGATACGCAGGGCGTCGCCGAAGCCGCGGGTGATGACCAGCGCCGTCGGCTCGCCGCGACGCTCGAGGAGCGCGTTGGTGGCCACGGTGGTGCCCATCCGTACCGCGTCGACCTGGTCCACCGGGATCGGCTGGTGCGGCCGGACCCCGAGCAGGCGGCGGATGCCTGCCAGGGCGGCGTCGGGGTAGCGGGCGGGGTCGTGGGAGAGGAGCTTGGCCACGGCGAGGGAACCGTCGGGCCGGCGGCCGACGATGTCGGTGAAGGTGCCGCCGCGGTCGATCCAGAACTCCCAGGCCA
>DATGSB010000020.1:0-5703 GCA_035303045.1 Actinomycetaceae bacterium
ACCTTGTGCACGACCATCGGTTCGGCGATCACCTCTCCGATGGGCATCCGCGGGTTGAGCGAGGCCGCGGGGTCCTGAAAGATCACTCCGATCCGGCGCCGCACCCGCTTGGCCTCTCGGCGGTGCAGGGCGCCGAGATCCTCGCCGAAGACGGCGACCTCGCCTGAGCTCGCGGGCAACAGCCCGAGTACGCAGCGCCCGATCGTGGACTTTCCGGATCCGGATTCCCCCACGAGTCCGACGATCTCGTTCTTGTTGATCGTGAAGCTGACGTCGTCGACGGCGGTGAAGGGGGCCTTGCCCACCCGCCGGTATTCGATGACGACGTTGCGTAGCTCCAGCGCGGGCGCATCCGAGGGGGCCTCGGCGGGGCTGGCACCCGATTCCGGCGAGGGCGGTTCCGCGGGCGCCTCGGCCGCGACGTCAGGCTCCTCCGCGACCTCCTCCGCAACCTCCTCCTCGCCGTCTTCGGGCTCCTCCGCCTCCACCACGAGGTGCTGCCCGGGGCCCCGCCCGAGGTGGGGCACGGCGGCGAGCAGCCGCTTCGTGTAGTCGTGCTGCGGGGAGTTGAGCACCTCGATGACGCTGCCGCGCTCGACGATGGTGCCCTGGAGCATGACGGCCACCCGATCGGCCATGTCGGCGACGACGCCCATGTTGTGGGTGATGAGCAGGATGCCGGTGTGGAGCTTGTCCTTGAGCGAGCGCAGCAGGTCGAGGATCTCGGCCTGCACGGTGACGTCGAGGGCCGTCGTGGGCTCGTCGGCGATGATGACGTCGGGCTCGCACGACAGCGCGATGGCGATGACGATGCGTTGGCGCTGCCCTCCCGACAACTCGTGCGGGTACTGCTTGAGCCGACGCTCGGGTTCGGGGATACCCACCATCGTCAACAGCTCCACGGCCCGCCGGGTGGCGGCGGTGCCGTAGGCGACGCCGTGGAGTTCGAGGGATTCGGTGAGCTGGTCGCCGATGGTGAGCACGGGGTTAAGCGCCGTCATGGGTTCCTGGAACACCATGGCGACGTCCTTGCCCCGCAGCTGGCGCAGACCCCGGTCGTCGAGCTTGCGGACGTCCTTGCCGCCGACGAGCACCTCCCCGCCCACTCGCGCGTTGCTCGGCAGCAGCCCCAGCGCCGTCATCGACGTCACCGACTTACCCGACCCCGACTCCCCGACGAGGGCGACGACCTCCCCGGGGAACACCTCCAGGTCGATCCCCTTGACGGCGTGCACGCGGCCGAACTCGGTGCGGAAGTTGACGTCGAGGCCCCGGAAGGCCAGGACGGCGTCCGGTTGCCTCGCTCCTGCCGGCTGGGTCTGGGCGGTGGTGTGCGACATTAGTTCTTGTTCCTGTTCTGCCGCGGGTCGAAGGCATCCCGTAGTCCGTCGCCGAGGAAGTTCACCGACAGGGCGATGAGGAGGATGAAGATTCCGGGCCACCAGAACAGCCAGGGCCGGGTGGTGAAGGCGTTCTGGTAGTCGCTGATGAGGCGCCCCAGAGAGGTGTCGGGCGCCTGGACGCCGAAGCCGAGGTAGCTCAGCGAGCTTTCCAGCAGGATGGCCGCGGCGATGGCCAGGGTGGCGGCGACGATGATGACGCCGACGGTGTTGGGCAGGATGTGCTTGAAGATGATGCGCCCCGACCCGGTGCCCACGGCGCGGGCGGCCGAGACGAACTCCCGCTCCCGCAGTGACAGCACCTCGCCGCGCACGAGCCGGGCCAGCCCGGTCCAGGTGACGAGGCCGAGCATGAGGGACAGCGCCCAGATCCCGCCGCCGGCGACGATCTGGCCGAGCACCGCGGCCAGCACGAGCAGCGGCACGACGATGAACAGGTCGGTCAGCCGCATGAGGATGGCTTCGACGGCGCCGCGGAAGTAGCCGGCCAGCGCCCCGATGAGGGTGCCGATGATCGTGGAGACGATGCCGACGGTGAACGCGATCGTCAGCGACCGTTGCGTGCCGCGCATGACGAGCGCGAAGTAGTCCTTGCCGGTGTTGTCCTGCCCGAAGGGGTGCTCACCCAGGGAGAAGGGCCACAGCTGCAACGTGGGCCGCCCGCCGTTGACGACGTCGGCGGAGTAGACGTAGCTCTTGTCCCACCATCCGGGGATGGGCCCCATGCCCAGCGACGTCACCGACAGCAGCACGATGCCCACGAGCACGACGAGGGAGACCATTGCGCCCTTGTGGCGCACGAATCGGCGCAGGACGAGCTGTCCCTGGCTGTAGGACTTGTCCTCCCCGGCCAGCACGACGTCGTCTTGCTCCATGCTGCTGGCAACGGGGTCCAAGCCACCCAGCGCGGGGTTCGGCACGGTGCCCTTTCCCCGGTCGAGGGGATCTTGCTCAGACATGGCTTCCTCCCTGGTGTGGGGCGCGGCGGTGGCGTGGCGGGGTCATCGGCGGATCCTCGGGTCGAGGGCGCCGTAGAGCAGGTCGGCGAGCAGGTTCATGAGGATGGCGGCGGTGCCGGTGACGAGGAAGAAGGCCATGACCGGGTTGGGGTCGACGTCGCGCAGCCCGGTTTGGAACATCTCCCCCATGCCCTTCCAACCGAACACCTGCTCGGTGACGATGGCCCCGCCGATGAGGCCGGCGAAGTCGTAGGCGACGATCGTCGTGATGGGGATGAGGGCGTTGCGGAAGGCGTGTTTGACGATGACGGCGCGCTCCGACAGCCCCTTGGCGCGGGCCGTGCGCACGTAGTCCTGGCCGAGCACCTCGAGCATCGAGGAGCGGGTGTAGCGGGAGTAGGAGGCGAGGGAGATGAGCAGCAGCACGGTCGTGGGCAGGATGAGCTGCGTGCCCTTGTCGAGGAACTCCTGCCAGAAGGTGCCGCTGAAGTTCGGGCTGTGGGAGCCGATGGTCTGGATGGGGCGGGGCATCCGGTCGAGGTAGGAGCCCCAGGTGTAGACGACCTTGTCGGCGACGATGAGGCCCGCCATCGCCATGCCGGTGATGAGCGACGTCATCGCGGCCTGGCGGCGGATCTGGCCGCCGATGGCGAACCCCACGCCCCACGACACGACGAGGGCGAGGAGGCCCAGCCCGATGAGCAGGCCCCACGTGGGCTCTTCCAACACGCCGGCGAAGGCGAAGTAGCTGATCATGCCCAGCGCCACGGCGGCCAAGCCCGCATACAGGGCGCGGCGTTGCGCGGTGCCGAACAGCACAGCCGTCGTCAATACGGCCACCCCGACGCCCACGATCGCGACGATGCCGGGCCCCATCGCCGGGTAGCGGAACCAGTTGACGGAGTCGAAGTAGATGAGCGCGCCCGCGACGAACACCGCGGTGACGCCGCCGGTGAGGACCCGCCGTCGCAGATCCCCGCCGAGGATGCCTTGCAGGCAGAAACCCAGGACGACGCCGATGGTGATCGCGAGTCCCGGGGTGATGCTGGGCGCGGCCATCCAGTTGTTGAAGCGGATGGCGCCGAATTCCTTGAGCAGCACCGCGGCCCAGAACACCGGCAGGGAGAAGAAGAGGAAGGCGAAGAAAGTGGCGATGTAGTCGAAGCTGGAGTACTGGCGGATCGCGGTGAGGATGCCGATGACGATGCCCAGCACGATGGCCAGCACGGTGGCCAGGACGACGAGGCGCAGGGTTGATCCCGCCGCTTGGGTGACGAGGTGGGTGACCTGGACGCCGGTGCGGTTGGTGCCGAGGTCGCATTCGAGCGCGAAGCACCGGCCCACCCCCGCCAGCCACTCCCAGTAGCGCTCGTACCAGGGCAGGTCGAGGTTCATGTTGCGGATGCGCGCTTCCATGAGCGCCTGCGCGTTGTCGGCCGCCGATTCGCGCAGGTCGGCCAGGGGATCGCCCGCGTTGATCACCAGCACGTAGAGCAGCAGGGACGCGGCCCACATGATGACGACGGAGGCCCCGAGCCGCCGCAGAATGTACTTGAGCACGAACTACTGACCTTTCGTGGCTTCCCGTCCGCCCCGTCGTGTGATGACCTCGCCGGGCCCGCACCGTAGTGATGCAGATCACTCGCACGATACGGCACGCGCGCAGGGAGGCACCAAACCAGCGCCTCATGCAGGCGGTGGGGCGGGAAGCACAGGTGCTTCCCGCCCCATGTCGCTATGCCGCGGCTATGTCGGTGCCGGTTGGGAGCCGGCTATTCGGCGCGCGCCCACTGCTCCGCGTTCCAGGGCACCTGATCCTGGGCGGCGGTGAAGCGGATGTGGTCGATGCTCGAGTCGTAGCCGATGACGCCCGGGTGGGCGAACAGCGGGATGCCGTGGAGGTTCTCCCACAGGATGCGCTCGATGATCGGGCGCTGCTCGGCGTGCACGGCCTCATCGGCCGTGTTCGACAGCGTGCGCCACGCCTCGTCGAGTTCCTCGTTGGCGAAGCCACCACCGTTCTGCGGCATGCCGCTCATGTAGATGTTGCGCCCCGAGGCGATCTGGCCGGAGCCGGCCCACGCGAAGAGCGCGACCTCCCACGGCTCTCCCGACCCGGTGAAGAAGCGGTCGGAGAAGTCGTCGGTTCCGGAGTCGATGATGTTGAAGCCGATCTGGTCGCAGCTCGACTTGATCGCCGCCACCTGGTCGGAGCGCCTGGTGTTGCCCGCGGTGTAGGTGATGCGCACGTCGATCGGGGTGTCGATGCCCGAGTCGTCGATGAGCTGCTCCGCCCCGGCGAGGTCGACCTCGTCGTACTGGCCGTCATAGGCCTGGGAGACGACGTCCTCGTAGTCGTCCTGGAAGGGGAACACCTCGCGGGCGTTCATGACGACGGCGTCTTCGGAGATGGGCTTGATGAGGTTGTTGACGATCTGCTCGCGGGGCACGCACTTGGCGAAGGCCTCCCGCAATTCCAAGCCGCCCTCCTCGTCGGAGAACACGCCCCGGTTGAAGTTGAAGTCGAGGTGCTCCCACGTGAGGGTGTCGCCGGTCTGCAGGGCGAAGCCCTCGCCGAGCGCCTCGAGCTGCTCGAGGGTGTCGACGGTGGCCTGCCCCTGGCTGACGTTGAGGTCACCGTTTTCAAGGGCCTGCACGTGCGTGGAGGCGTCCATGAATCGGAACGTCAGGCGCGACGTGGCCGGCGGGGTCCCCCAGTAAGCCTCGTTCGCCTCAAGCGTGATGTACTGCCCGGCCTCCCAGTTGCTGTAGGTGTAGGGGCCCGAGACAGGGATGAGCTCCTCGTCGGGGAGCTGACCGGGCTGCGGGTTGTCCCACCCGCTGTCCCAGAACTCCGCCGCTTCGGTAATGACGTCCATGTCCTCATCGAGGATCGCCTGGGTGAATTCCTCGGTGCTCAGACCGAGTTCGCGTGCGACCACGTGGGCGGGGTAGAACTTGTCGATGAGCAGCTGCCAGTCGGCGTACGGGGTTTCGTAATTGAGCGTGAAGTCCTTGCCGCCCATCTCGCCTTCGGGTGGCGTGGGCACGTACTCGCCCAGCGCGTGGCTCACGGCGTCGAACAGCGGGGCGCCCTCATCGTCGGCGAAGTTCGGGTTCTGGGTGGCCCAGCGGAACACCGCGTCGGCGTAGTCGATGGGCTCGCCGTCGGACCAGACCGCGTCCTCGTGGATCGTGTACTCCACGATGAGCGGATCCTCCGACACGGCCTCGAAGGTGCCGAGCTCTTCGTTGGGGTGGATCGTGCCGTCGGTGCCGAAGTAGGTGAACGAACTTTGCACCCGGTTGTTCACCACAGAGTTCCACGTGGCGTACGTGGTGCT
>DATGSB010000021.1:0-3370 GCA_035303045.1 Actinomycetaceae bacterium
ATCGCGGAGCCGTTCGAACGTCTTGTCCGTCCAATTGACGACTCCCGCAGGCGCCTTCTTCCGCACGATCTTGCGGCGCTTGCGCTCGTCGTCACCGGCCTTCGCCAACGCCTTGGCGTTTTCGATGACGTGCTCGGGGGCCTGCACGATGACCTCGCCGGTGGTGTCAAAACCGGCCCGGCCGGCGCGCCCGGCGATCTGGTGGAACTCCCGCGCCGTGAGATGGCGCGACCGCTCGCCGTCGAACTTCGTCAAGGCGGTGAAGACGACGGTGCGGATCGGCACGTTGATACCCACTCCCAGGGTGTCGGTCCCGCACACGACCGCCAGCAGTCCCGCCTGGGTGAGCCGTTCGACCAGCCGCCGGTAGCGCGGCAGCATGCCCGCGTGGTGCACCCCGATGCCCAGCCGCAGGAGACGCGACAGGGTCGCGCCGAAGCCCTTCCCGAAGCGGAACGCCCCGATCTCCGCGGCGATCTCGTCGCGGCGTTCGCGGCTGGCAACCCGCACCGACGTCAGCGACTGCGCGCGCTCCACCGCATCGCGCTGGGCGAAGTGCACGACGTACACGGGCGTGCGGCTCGTCTCCACCAACCGCAGCAGCAGATCCTGGATGGGCTCGAGGGCGTAGTCGAAGCTCAACGGCACGGGCCGCTCGGCGTCGTCGATGACGGCGACGTCGCGACCGGTGCGCCGGGTGAGGTCGTCGACGAAGAACGAGACGTCTCCCAGCGTCGCGCTCATGAGCACGAATTGCACGTGGGGCAACTCGAGCAGCGGTACCTGCCACGCCCAGCCCCGCTGCGGGTCGGCGTAATAGTGGAACTCGTCCATGACCACGACCCCGGCATCGAGGTCGGCGCCTTCCCGCAGCGCCTGGTTCGCCAGGATCTCGGCGGTGCAGCAGATGATGGGGGCCTGCGGGTTGATCGCGGAATCGCCGGTGACCATGCCGACGTTCCGGGACCCGAAGAGGTCGACGAGCTCGAAGAACTTCTCGCTCACGAGCGCCTTGATGGGAGCGGTGTAGTAGGTGCGATCGTTGCGCGCGAGGGCCACCGTGTGCGCGGCGTAGGCGATCATCGACTTGCCCGAGCCCGTGGGGGTGGCGGCGATGACGTGGGAGCCGGTGGCGATCTCCAGGAGCGCCTCCTCCTGGTGGGGATAAAGCGCACGGCCGGTGCCCTGGGCCCACCGGGCGAAGCCCTCGTACAGATCGTCCGCATCGACCTCGCCGTCGGGGCCCGCGTCGTCATCGAGCTGATCGAGCAGGGCATTGAGTTCATGGGAGGTGACGGTCACGCCCGCCAGTCTCTCAGACCGCCCCGTGGCGACCTCGGCCTGCGGGGCTGGGCCATCCGTGGCAGCCTGACTTCACCAACGACAGGGGAGGCAGCCCCCATGCGTGCGATGGTCTATCACGGGCCGTATCGGATCGGCGTCACGGACAAGGCGATCCCGGCGATCGAGCATCCCAACGACGCGATCATCCGCGTGACGCTGGCCGCCATCTGCGGCTCCGACCTGCACCTTTACCACGGCATGATGCCCGACACCCGGGTGGGCACCACCTTCGGGCATGAGTTCATCGGCGTGGTGGAACGCGTGGGCCCCTCCGTAGAGCGGCTCAGCCCCGGGGACCGCGTCATGGTTCCCTTCAACGTCTACTGCGGCTCGTGCTACTTCTGCGCTCGCGGGCTCTTCGCCAATTGCCACAACGTCAATCCGAACGCCACGGCCATCGGCGGGATTTACGGTTACTCCCACACCTGCGGCGGCTATGACGGCGGGCAGGCGCAGTACGTGCGGGTGCCGTTCGCCGACGTCGGTCCCTCGCTCATTCCCGACTGGTTGTCGGATGAGGACGCCGTGCTGCTCACCGACGCGCTCGCCACCGGCTACTTCGGTGCCCAGCTGGGGGAGATCACCGAAGGCGACACCGTCGCAGTGTTCGGCGCCGGACCGATCGGCCTGTGCGCGGCCGCCTCCGCCTGGCTCATGGGTGCCTCGCGAGTCATCGCCATCGACCGCGTCGACTACCGGCTGGAGAAGGCGCGCAGCTTCGCCCACGCCGAGACGCTGAACTTCGACGAGACCGGCGACGTCGTCGTGGACCTCAAACGGATGACGGAGGGGCTCGGGGTCGATGTGGCGATCGACGCCGTCGGAGCCGAAGCCTCGGGAAGCTTCCTGCAGCACGTCACGTCGACGAAGCTCAAGCTCCAGGGAGGATCGCCCGTCGCGCTCAACTGGGCCATCGACGGCGTCCGCAAGGGCGGCACGGTCGCCGTCGTCGGCGCGTACGGCCCGATGTACTCCGCGGTGCGCTTCGGCGATGCGTTCAACAAGGGGCTGACGATGCGGATGAACCAGACCCCGGTCAAGCGGCAGTGGCCCCGACTGCTCGAGCACATCGAAGCCGGCTATCTGCGCCCTAGCGAGATCGTCACCCATCGCGTCCCGCTCGAAGACATCGCCGAGGGCTACCACCTTTTCTCGACCAAGCAGGATGGCTGCATCAAGGCCCTCGTCGTGCCGAACTGAGGAGCAACCATGAGCGAGCACACCGCGCCCGTCTACACCCGCGCAGCACCCCCGGTGCCCTCGGCACGTGAGCTGCGGGCAACCATTCCCGGATGGGGTGCCGACCTCGACCCGAGCGACCGGCCCTCCCACCCCAAGGAAGCATCCCTGCCCACGGGCGCGCACTGGCAGATGCCCGAACGGCAACCGGAACTCCGGCGGCGGGAACGTTCGATCGAGCACGAGCAGCTGCCGGCGGTGTTCGGCACCACCCTGCCGCCGCGCGGTGTCGCCGGCCTCATCCGCCGCTTTTCCTACTGGCGCTACGGCGAGGGGCGCACGAGGCGATGGCTGCTGCTCATGGCCGCCGACCGCGTCGATGTCGTTGAGCATCGACTGCGGGAAGCCAAGGAGGCGCGGAAGGCCAGGGCGGGGCGAACCGCGCCGCCAAATCGGCGGTGAGGCTGGGGCGCGCAGCCCGCTGTTTCAATCGAGGATGCCCTCGGCCAGCGCGCGCAGCACCGCCTTGGTGCGGTCGCGTGCATTGAGCTTGGCCAGGATCGCCGAGAGATGGTTCTTCACTGTCCCCTCGGCCAGGAACAGCGCGTCGGCGATCATGCGGTTGTTGTAGCCGGCGGCAACGAGGCGAAGGACGTCGATCTCGCGGGCGGTGAGTTCTTGGGGGGACGGGTGATCCGCGGGCACCCGGGCTGGTTGGGCGCGCATTGCCCTGAGCAAACGATCCGTGACGGCGGGCGCGATGAGCGTGCCGCCGGCGGCGAGGGTGTCGACGGCGTGAGTGAGCTGGTCGAGCGTGATGTCCTTGAGGAGATAACCCCGCGCGCCG
>DATGSB010000022.1:0-7530 GCA_035303045.1 Actinomycetaceae bacterium
TTCGCCAAGTACCTCACCACCGACCTCCCGTTGCACGCCACGGAGCTGGCGGCCCACGACGGCGACGCGCAGCGGGCGGTGAACGCGATGATCGACTACGCCGTGGCAGAGCTGTACGCCACCGACCGGGACAAGGAGTTCCTCGAGGTCACCTACGCCAGCGGCGACAAGGAGGTGCTGTACTTCAAGGATTTCGCATCTGGCGCGATGATCGCCAACGTCGTGGCCCGCGCGAAGAAGGCGGCGATCAAGGACCTCATCGACCACGGCGAGCGGGGCCTGCGTCGGCGCCATCTCACCGCGGCGTTGAGCGCCGAGATCGAGGAGAACGAGGACCTTCCCTCCACGACCAACCCGGACGACTGGGCGCGGGTCTCGGGCCAGAAGGGGGAGCGCATCGTCTACCTGCGGACCCTCGGGGCCTCCTCCACCGAACGGGCGGTGCACGATGAGCGCCCGATCGACACGCTCCCCGCGCCGTCGCTGTAGCAACGTGCGACGAACCAAGGAGGCAGCGGCATGACCGTGCGGCGCGTCATGGGTATCGAGACGGAATACGGGATTCTCGAACCCGGAAACCCGTATGCCAACCCCATGGCGTTATCGGCGGCGGTGGTGGCCGCATACGCGGAGATCGTGGGAGTGGAGACGACGAGCCGGTGGGATTACGACGGGGAGGATCCGCTGGCGGACGCCCGCGGGTTCCGGCTCGACCGTGCGGCAGCCGACCCGTCGCAGCTCACCGATGCGACCCCCGATCGCCTCGACTGGTCGCTCATGCGGCGGCCCGAACCGCTGGCCTCCGCCGTTGTCACCGCCCGGGTCCTGAGCAACGGGGCGCGCCTCTATGTCGACCACGCCCATCCCGAGTACTCCAGTCCCGAGGTCACCACGCCGCGCGACGCCGTTCAGTGGGACCGTGCCGGGGAACTGATCATGGCCGCCGCCGCGGAGCAGCTGGCCCGGGAACCCGCGATGCCGGACGTGGCGCTGTACAAGAACAATGTCGACGGCAAGGGGCAGTCCTACGGAACTCACGAGAACTACCTCGTCGAGCGCGCCGTGCCGTTCTCCGACATCGTGCGCTACCTCACCCCCTTCCTCGTCACCCGGCAGGTCCTTACCGGGGCGGGGCGCGTGGGCCTGGGGGGCCGCAGCCATGCCGCGGGCTTCCAACTCTCCCAGCGGGCGGATTACATCGAGAACGACGTCGGGCTGGAAACCACCTTCAACCGCCCGATCATCAACACTCGGGATGAACCGCACGCCGACCGCGCGAAGTACCGACGCCTTCACCTCATCATCGGCGACGCCAACCTCTTCGAGGTGGCGACCTACCTCAAGCTCGGCACCACGAGCCTCCTGCTGTGGCTCCTCGAACAGGGCCACGTCCCCCTCGACCTCGACGCGCTGAGCCTTGCCGATCCCGTCGCCGAGGTCCGCGCGGTGAGCCACGACACGACGCTGACCCACCTCTTGCAACTGGCGGACGGTCGCCGCATGACGGCCCTGGACATTCAGCGAAGCTATCTCGAGACCCTCTCGCGCGAACTTCACCGCCGCGGGGAGGTCGATGCGGACACCGCTGACGTCATCGACCGCTGGGCCTCTCTCCTCGATCGGCTGGGCACCGACCCCCACGAATGCGCGCGGGAGGTCGAATGGATCGCGAAGCTGCAGCTGCTTTCGCGCTTGCGCGAACGCGACGGGCTGGGCTGGGACGACGCTCGCTTACAGGCTCTCGACCTGCAGTGGAGCGATATCCGCCCGCACAAGAGCATCTACGCGCGGGTTGCCGAGGCGCAGGGCGCCGAACGCCTCGTGGCCCACGAGGATGTCGTAGCGGCCATGACTCAACCGCCGCCGGAGACCCGGGCGTATCTGCGCGGGGAGGCCGTGCGCCGCTATGGCCCCGGGGTGGCCGCCGCGGGCTGGCAATCGCTCGTGCTCGACGTCCCCGGGGAGGAGCACCTCCTGCGGATCCCACTGCCAGAGCCACTGTCGGCCACCCGCGAGCACCTCGCGCCACTGCTGGGCGAGGCCCCCGACGTCGACAGTTTCGCCCGCCTGCTCCGCAGCCGCGCGCAGCCCTAGGCCCCGGGTACGCGTAGCCGGCGACGGTAGGATCGAAGCCGGCTCACCTACCGACGATGTGAGCCGAGGGAGGTACCCATGGCCCGGCAGGAGCACCAGCAACGGCGTACGCGCGATATGGACGACGCGCTACCACCGCCCCCATCGACGGCCGGCGCGGCGCAGGCCGCGGCCCAGGCCCGCCAGCAGGAGCTCGACGACCTCCTCGGCGAGATCGACACGGTGCTGGAGACCAACGCGGAGACCTTCGTCAAGGGCTTCGTCCAGAAGGGCGGTCAGTGAGGCCCGCGAGGCGCATCTACGGACTGGAAACCGAGTACGGCATCACCATCGCCGGTGCGCGGGAGGGCACGCCCGCCGCACGCACGACGGCGGAGGAGGCGGCCCGCTACCTGTTTCGCACGGTGGTGGAACGCGGCCGGTCCACGAACGTGTTCCTGCGCAACGGCGGGCGGCTCTACCTGGACGTCGGGTCCCACCCCGAGTACGCCACCGCCGAATGCGACCGACCCAGGGACGTGGTGATCCAGGACCGCGCCGGTGACGAACTGCTGCTGGAACTCAGCGCCGACGCCGATGCCCAGCTCGCCAAGGAGGGCATCGGCGGGCGGATCCACCTGCTCAAGAACAACGTCGACTCCGAAGGGCAGGCCTTCGGCAGCCACGAGAACTACCTGCTGCGCCGACGCCCCAACTTCGCCGCGCTCGTCCAGCAGGTGGTGCCCTTCCTCGTCACCCGCCAGATCCTCACGGGCGCAGGCGGGTTGCGGACGAGCGCCGCCGGCACCCACTACTGCTTTTCCGAGCGCTCCGAGCACCTCTGGGACGCCATGAGCTCGGCGACGACGCGCTCCCGGCCGATCATCAATTCCCGCGACGAACCCCACGCCGACGCCGACAAGTACCGGCGGCTCCATGTGATCTCGGGAGATTCGACGATTGCGGAGCCGACCACGCTCCTCAAGCTCGGTATGACCGGGCTCCTGTTGGATGCGCTGGAGGCAGGAGTGAGGCTCGACGACCTCCTGCTCGCCGAGCCGATGAGGGCCATCCGCGATGTGTCCCGCGACATCACCGCAACCGTGCGCCTCGAACTCGTGTCCGGGCGGCGACTCACGCCCGTGGAGATGCAGGAGGAGTACCTGCAGCGCGTCCAGCGCCACGTGAGCGCGATGACCCTCGACGCGGACGAACGATACGTGCTCGAACTGTGGGAGCGCGGGCTGCGCGCCGTTCGCGAGGCGAAGCCGGAACTCGTGGCCACCGAGCTCGACTGGGTCATCAAGAAGCAACTGCTCGACAACTACTGCGCCCGGCACGCGACGAGCTTGGCCGACGTGCGCGTGCGCCGCCTCTTGCTCGCCTACCACGACATTTCCCCCGACCACGGGCTCGCCCGCCGCCTCGAGGAGCGCGGGCTCATGCGACGGTTGACGACGCCCGAACAGGTCACGAGAGCCACGATCGAACCGCCGCAGACCACGCGCGCCAAGTTGCGGGGCGACTTCATCGCGGCCGCCCAGGACCACCGCCGCGACCACACCGTGGATTGGATTCACCTCAAGCTCGCCGACTCGCGCCACACCACGGTCATGTGCAAGGACCCGTTCGCCAACAGCGACGCGCGGGTCGACGACCTCATCGCCGCCGCGGCCCGGGCCTGACGGCCCGGCTCGAGCCGAGTGAGCCCGACCGTGCGGCCACGTAGAGTCGGGGGCGTGCGCGACAAGTTCCTGGGCGTCCTGCTCCTCGTTGTCCTTGGCCTCGTGGGCTGTGGCACGCCCAGCGGACCGAGTGAACCGCAGCGGCCCGTCGAAGTCTCCCAAAGCGTCGGGAACGCGCCGGTCGTCCACATCGACACGCCCTTGCCGCTCGCCGAGGCGAGCAGCGAGCTCATTGTCCGAGGGGACGGGCCTGCGCTCACCTCCGGGGCTCCCGCGCTGCTCGCCCTCACCGCCTACGACGGCACCACCGGTGATCTCCTGCCCGACCGCGGCCACGGGGAATCCCGCACGATCATCTTCAGCGAGGAGGAGGTCGGCGAAGAGATCTACTCCCGCCTACTGGGCGTGCCCGAGGGCTCGCGGGTGCTGGTCATGCAACCCGTGACCGGCGAGGAGGGCGACCACATGCTCGTCCTTGTCATCGACGTCATGCACACCCAGGCCCAGGGCGAAGCGCGCGAGCTTCCCGAAGACTTTCCGGACGTCGAGGTCGCGGACGACGACGATCTCGGCCCGCAGATCTCGCTGCCGGAGGACGACCCTCCGGACGAGCTGCTGGTCGCCCCGTTGATCCAGGGCTCCGGGCCGCAGGTGGGGCCGGCCCAGGACGTCACCCTGCAGTACTCGGCCGTCGTCTGGCCCGGCGGAGAGGTGTACGACTCGACGTGGGCCGACGGGCAGGTGCCCCGCACCATCGCGATCGACGACGCGTTCCCCGGGCTCCGTGACGGGCTGCTCGACAGGGCGGTGGGATCGCGCATGGTGCTGATCATCCCGCCCGAGCTGGCCACGGGCACGAACACGCTCGTATTCGTCGTCGACATCCTCGCCGCCAACGACCCCAACTAGCGAGCCCCCGAACTACGAGCCTTCGCGCAGCACCAACGTGGCATGTGCGATGGCACTTCGTTCGCGTTGGAGCGCGGCCTCCTGAGCGCTCCACTGGTGCCAGAGTTCACGCCAGAAGAAGTCATCGCGCGCCATGGCCCGGGCGCGGCGCGTCGGTTCGGCGACCGCCAACCACACGCTGGCATCGAGGTACGGCCGACACGCGGCCGAGGTGGCGCCGCATCCTTCAAGGATGATCACCGGGGCGGGAGCGACCGTCACCTGCTCCGCGAGCTGGCCACGATGCCAGTCGTAGCGCTGGAAGTGGCCGGCCTCGCCGCGTACGAGGGGCGCGAGCACCCCCGAGGCGACCCGCGCCACCCCGAGATGCAGCTGCCACCAGCCGGGGTAGGCGTCCTCCAGGGCCACGATCCGCGCGTCGGGCCGCCGTCGTGCCACGGCCGCGGCCAATCGAGATTTTTCGGCGCCGGATCGCCCATCGATCCCGAGGATGAAGGGATCGCCTGCCCGCCGGTGGCGAGCCGGCGGCAGGAGGTGGAGGACCCGGTCCAGGTGAGACATCCCCCGCAGAGTAGGCGACTTTCGCGCTCGGGGTTCGGTGCAGCCTCGCCGCGCATTACGCTCAGGAGGCCGACCCACGAAGGAGACTCGAATGGCCGAAGCAGTGAGAGTGATTCCGTGCCTGGACGTCGACGCCGGCCGCGTCGTCAAGGGAGTGAAGTTTCAGGGGCTGCAGGATGCGGGGGACCCCGTCGAACTCGCTTCCCGCTACACGGCCGAAGGCGCCGACGAGATCACGTTCCTCGACGTCTCGGCCAGCGCCGAGGGGCGCGGCACGACCCTGGACGTCGTGCGGGCCACGGCCGCGAAGGTGACCGTCCCGCTCACCGTCGGCGGCGGCATTCGTAGCGTCACGGACGTCGCGGCCCTCCTGGATGCGGGCGCGAGCAAGGTGAGCGTGTCGACCGCAGCAGTCGACCGACCCGAGCTCATCGACGAAGTCGCCTCCCGGTTCGGGTCGGACGTCGTCATCCTGTCCATGGACGTTCTCGGGCAGGCGCCGACTGCCTCGGGCTTCGAGGTCACGACCATGGGCGGGCGCAACCGCACCGGGCGCGACGCCGTCGAGTGGGCCGAGGAGGCAGCGGCGCGCGGCGTGGGGGAGATCCTGCTCAACTCCATCGACGGGGACGGCACCCGAGACGGCTACGACCTCGAGCTGCTGCGCGCCGTGCGCGGCGCGGTGACGGTGCCCCTCATCGCCTCGGGCGGCGCGGGGGAGGCGGCGCACTTCACGGCGGCAGTGGAGGCGGGGGCCAACGCCGTGCTGGCTGCCAGCGTCTTCCACTTCGGGACGCTGAGCATCGCCGAGGTGAAGGCCGAGCTCACCGCGGCCGGAATCACGGTTCGCTAGCGGCGCTCGACTCCAGGGTCGCGAACGGGCGGGTGAATCGTCCGTGGCAAAATCAACTCCGTGGTCACCCCCAGCTCCCTCGATCCCGCCATCGCAGCGCGGCTGCGCCCCAACGACGCCGGCCTCGTGTGCGCCGTCGTCCAAGACGCCACCACCCGCCAGGTCCTTATGGTCGGGTGGATGGACGAAGAGGCACTCGCGCGAACCTTGCGCAGTAGGCGCGCGACGTACTGGTCGCGCTCACGCCAGGAATACTGGCGCAAGGGAGACACCTCGGGCCACGTGCAGCACGTGGAGTCCGTCGCGCTCGACTGCGACGGCGACGCGCTGCTCCTCCAGGTTCACCAGGTGGGAGCCGCCTGCCACACCGGCGCCTTCTCCTGCTTCGATGCCGGCGGCCCCCTGCCCCTGACCTCCGACGGAAGCGAGACGACGTGACCACGGCAATGCAACAGGCTTGGGGCGCCACGACGCCCGCGCTGAGCGAGTTCAGGCAGCTCGCGGGGCAGCACCGGCGCGTCGTGCCCGTGACACGCCGGCTGCTGGGCGACAAGTTCACCCCCGTGGGCGTCTACCGCCAACTCGCCAACGGGCGTCCCGGCACCTTCATCCTCGAATCAGCCGAACAGGGCGAGTGGGCCCGCTGGTCGTTCATCGGCGTGGCCTCCCAGGCCACGCTCGTCGCGCGGCAAGGCCGGGCTCGCTGGATCGGCGACGTGCCGGTGGGCATTCCGCTCGAAGGCCCCACCCTTGAGGTGCTCGCCCGCACCCTCGACGAGTTGCGCAGCGAGCCGCTGCCGGGCCTGCCGCCGCTCACCGGTGGCCTCGTGGGTGCCCTGGGATGGGACGTCGTCCACCAGTGGAACCCCGGCCTGCCCGCGCAGGCGCCGGACGAGCTGGGGCTCCCCGACGCCGCGATGTGCCTCGCCACCGACCTCGCCGCGATCGACCATCGCGACGGCAGCGTGTGGCTCATCGCCAACGCCATCAACTTCGACGACACCGACGAGCGCATCGATGAGGCGCACGCCGATGCCGTGCGGCGGCTCGACGAGATGCAGGCCGCGCTGGTGGCCCCCAGCCGCGGCGAGATCCTCGTGCCGGGGAAGGCTCCGGCAGGCGACGAGGGCTTGCGCTTCCGGTCCCGCCGGGAGGACTTCGAGCGCAGCGTGACCCAGGCTCAGGAGGCCATCGGGCGGGGAGAAATCGTGCAGCTCGTGCTCTCCCAACGCCTCGATCTCGACTCCCCGGCTCCGCCGCTGGAGGTGTACCGGGCGCTGCGCACGATCAATCCCAGCCCCTACATGTACTACCTCCAGCTACCCGACGATCCGGAGGTCGACGCCGAGAGCTTCGCCGTCGTCGGCGGCAGCCCCGAAACGCTGGTCCGGGTCGCGGGAGAGACCGTCGTCACGTTTCCCATCGCCGGCTCTCGGCCGCGAGGCGCGG
>DATGSB010000023.1:0-5827 GCA_035303045.1 Actinomycetaceae bacterium
CTGCCCGGCACCACGGCCGGCGACATCCGCGAGATCGCCACCCACCCCCACGCCTGGGCGCAGTGCCGCGGCTGGGTCGCCCGGCAACTGGGCGAGGTGGCCCACCGGCCCGCGACGTCCACGGCCGCCGCCGCCGCCGAGCTCGCCGCCGCCGGCAGCCGGGCGGAGGCGGGGTATGACGCCGTGCTGTGCTCGGAGCTGTCGGCCGAGCGCTACGAGCTGGAAACCTTCGCCCAGGGGGTGGCCGACAACCGCGGGGCCGTCACCCGCTTCATCGTCGTCACCCAGGACGGCGAGATCCCCGCGCCCACGGGCGCGGACAAGACGACGCTCATGGTGCACCTGCCCCACAACGAGGCGGGGGCGCTCCTGTCGATGCTCGACCAGTTCGCGGTGCGCGGCGTCAACCTCTCCCGCATCGAATCCCGGCCCATCGGCGACTCGCTCGGCCGCTACTCCTTCTCCATCGACGTCGAGGGGCATGTGGCCGAGGAGCGGGTGGCCGAAACCCTCGTCGGCCTGCACCGGGTGTGCCCGATCGTGCGCTTCCTGGGCTCCTACCCGCGCGCCGACCGCGCGATGCCGGTGATCGCCCGCGGCGCCTCGGAGCAGGACTTCCTCGCGGCCCGGGAGTGGGTCGCCGGGCTGCGCGGGGCCGTGGGCGGCAACGGGGCGGACAGCAACTAACGGACGGCCGTGGGCGCACCCAGGCGAGGCGACCCGAGCAGCAACTAGCGGGTACGCACGAGCAGGGCACCCTCCTGCACGCGCGCGGCCACGGCCCGGGCGGTGCCCAGCGCCTCGCCGTCCACCTGCACCTGCTCGGGCTCGACGGTGCGGATCGTGGCTTCGCGCGCGCGGTGAAATTCCATCGTCGAGGTCGAGTACGGCGGCTGGCGGTGGATGCCCAGGCCTTGCATGAGCACCCGGCGCAGCAGGTCCGCCCAGCCGATGATGCCACCGCGGGTGTCGATGGCCGCGACGTCGAGCCAGCCGTCGTCGGGCACCGCGTCGGGAAGCAGCACGACCCCGCCGGGCAGGCGACCGCAATTGGCGACGAGCACGGTGCGGGCGTTGACGCGGCGGGTGGGCTGGCCGTCGGGGAACTCGATGCCGGCGCGCACCTTGCGGCCGCGCAGGTGGCGCACGCCGGAGAGGAAGTAGGCGATCCAGCCGATGCGGGCCTTGAGGAGGTCGTCGGTGCCGGAGATCATCTGCGCGTCGAAGCCGACCCCGCCGATGACGAGGAAGGCGTGGGTGGTCTGCTCCGCCGGCGCTGAGGTCACCGAGTGGCGCCCGGCGCCCGGGGTGGGTGCGGCGGCGGGTTCGAGCACCTCAAGCCAGCCGATGTCCACCCGCCGGTTGCGCCCCGCCAGCGCGGTGGTGACCATCTCGCGGTGGCTGGCCAGCGGCAGCTCGAGGTTGCGGGCAAACAGGTTGCCGGTGCCCAGCGGCAGCACGCCGAGCGGGGTCTGGGAGGCGGCCATGGCATGCGCCACGGCGCGCACGGTGCCGTCCCCGCCGGCGGCGATGACGACGGCCGCCCCGCGCGACAGGGCCGCCCGGGCCTGCCCGGTGCCCGGGTCCTCGGGGGTGGTCTCGAACCACATCGGCTCACGCAGGCCATGCTCGGCGGCGACCTCGGTGATGAGCTGGCGCAGCCGCTCGCCGTCCACGTTCTTCGTCGGGTTGAAGACGACGGCGGGCCGCGCGAAGGGGTGGGGCAGGTTGGGCTGGGAGGGCGCCGGGCCGGGTTGCCGGCGGCGCATCGCCTGCCAGCCGACGCCGGCGGCGATGGCGGCGACGACGGCGAGGATGAGCGCGATTACGGCGATCCACTGCTCCCAAGTCACTCCTGCACCGTAGCGTCAGGCCGGGGGCAAAGCATGTCGGTGGCACCGGACAGGCCTAGTCGGGCAGCGGATCTCCGGTGCGCGCCGTCTCGTCCAGCAGTCGCGGCGGGGTGTGGGGGCGGGGGCGCACCCCCACCTTGTCGGCGTAGAAGTCCCGCACCCGATCCATGTCGGCGGCGACGTTGCCGGTGAGCTCGAGGGTGGGCCCCAGCCCAGCCCTCCAGTGGTCGCGGTCGACGTAGCCGAGGGTGACGGCCAGGCCGGTGGCGCGGGCGATGCGGTAGAAGCCCGACTTCCAATACTCCACCGGCGAGCGGGTGCCCTCCGGGGTGATGACGAGGTAGAAGCGCTCCCCGGATTGCACGCGCGCGACGATCTCGGCGACGAGGGTGTGGGGGTTGGCCCGGTCGACCGGGATCCCGCCGAGGGCGCGCATGAGCCGGCCCGTCGGGCGGCGAAACAGGCTGGCCTTGCCCAGCCAGCGCACCGACACGCCCCAGTGCCACGCCAGGGCGAGCATGAGCACGAAATCCCAGTTGGAGGTGTGCGGGGCCCCGATGAGGATCCCCGCGCCACCCGGCGGCGGCGGGGTGGGGGCGGGGCGCCACCGGCTCACCGCCCAGTAGGCCCGCGCGAGCGCCCGGCGCAGCTTCATTGTCCGACCTTAACGCCACAGCCGAGTGGTGCACCTGCGGCTACGGTGGCGGACATGGCTATCGTCTACACCGCCGAGTTGTCCCCCACCAAGCCCGAGCTCATCGCCACCTGGCTGCGCGCCCAACCGTGGTTCGCCGAAGCCGGCGGCGACGTCGAGCTGCTGGGCGCGTTCCGCCTCGACGATCCCGACGGCGAGGTCGGCATCGAGATCCACCTCGTGCGCGGGGAGTCGGGCACCGTCTACCAGGTGGCGCTCACCTACCGCGGCGCGCCGCTGGACGGCGCGGCCGCCCACCTCATCACCGAGATGAGCCACTCGGTGCTGGGCGATCGCTGGGTGTATGACGCCGCGGGCGACCCCGTGGCCCTCACCCAGCTGCTGGCCGCCATCACCACCGGCGGCACCCAGGCCGAGGTGTTCGTCGACGGCGCGACCACGCCCGCGCCGGTGAAGCTCGCCGTCCAGGGCACCGGCACCGCCCCGCAGCCACCGGCCGAGGCGATCACCGAGGCGACGGTGACGACGGTCGGGGCCGACACCCGGGTCGCGACGCCCGCGGGCACGCTCGTCATCCACCGCATCGTCACCGGCCTGCACGAGGCGCCGGCCCGGCTCGACGCCGTGGCCGGGTTCGAGGGGGCTCCGGCGACGCTGGTGACCCTCGACTAAGCTCGCAGGCGTGATCGATCTTCGTGCCCTTCGCGAGAACCCCGACGTCGTCAGAGCGAGCCAGGAGGCGCGCGGGGAGGATCCCGGCCTCGTGGATGAGCTCATCGCCGCCGACGAGCGCCGCCGCGCGAGCCTCGCCGAGTTCGAATCGATGCGCGCCGCGCACAACGAGCTGTCGCGCTCCATCGGCAAGGCCGCCCCGGAGGAGCGGGCCGACGTCATCGAACGCGCCCGGGCCATGGCCGAGGAGGTCAAGGCCGCCGAGGGACGCGCCGAGGAGGCCAAGGCCGCGGCCGACCGCCTCGCGCTGCGCATCCCCAACGTCATCATCGACGGCGTGCCCGCCGGCGGGGAGGACGACTACGTCGTGCTGCGCGAGGAGGGCACCCGCCGCGACTTCGCCGCCGAGGGCGTCACCGTGCGCGACCACCTCGCACTCGGCGAGGCGCTGGGGGCAATCGACACCAAGCGGGGCGCGAAGGTGTCGGGCTCGCGGTTCTACTTCCTCACCGGCATCGGCGCCCGCCTCGAGCTGGCCATCCTCAACGCCGCGATGGACCAAGCCCTTGACGCCGGCTTCACCCCGATGATCACCCCCACCCTGGTGCGGCCGGAGGTCATGGCCGGCACGGGCTTCCTCGGCGACCACGCCGCGGAGGTCTACCACCTGCCCACCGACGACCTCTACCTCACCGGCACCTCCGAGGTCGCGCTCGCCGGCTACCACGCCGATGAGATCCTCGACCTCACCGGCGGCCCGCTGCGCTATGCCGGGTGGTCGACGTGCTACCGCCGCGAGGCCGGCTCCCACGGCAAGGACACCCGCGGGATCATCCGGGTGCACCAGTTCAACAAGATCGAGATGTTCGTGTTCGCCGAACTCGCCGACGCCGCGGCCGAACACGACCGCCTGCTGGGCTGGCAGGAGGAGATGCTCGCCAAGCTCGAGTTGCCCTACCGGGTGATCGACACCGCCGCCGGGGACCTCGGGGACTCCGCGGCCCGCAAGTACGACTGCGAGGCCTGGCTGCCGAGCCAGGAGCGGTTCATGGAGCTCACCTCCACGTCGAACTGCACGACCTTCCAGGCCCGCCGCCTCGCCGTGCGCCACCGCACCGACTCCGGGGAGACGACCCCGGTGGCCACGCTCAACGGCACGCTCGCCACCACCCGGTGGCTCGTCGCCTTCCTCGAGCACCACCAGCAGGCCGACGGCTCGGTGCACATCCCCGAGGCGCTGCGCCCGTATGTGGGCGGGCTGGAGTTGGTGGAGCCGCTTGCGGCGCCCTGACCTGGACGACGCGCCCGCCACCGGCGCGGCGGCCGAGCGCGCCCTGCGCGCCGCGGTGCCGCCGACCCTGCCGCCGCCGGGCCCCGAGCTGCTCGTGGCCCTCGACATCGACGGCACCCTCATCGACCTCGACGAACACCTGCGCCCCGAGATGGCCCGGGCCGTGGCCGACCTGCGCACCACGGGCGCCCACGTGCTGCTGGCCACCGGCCGCTCCGTCGCCGCCACGCTGCCGATCCTGCGGCGCCTCGACATGACGCACGGGTGGGCGGTGTGCTCCAACGGCGGGGTCGTCATCCGCCTCGACCCGCGCCTGCCGCAGGGGTGGGAGATGAGCGACGTCGTCACCTTCGACCCCGCGCGGGTGTTGCGGCTGCTGCGCGAGGAGCTGCCCGAGGCGCTGTTCGCGGTGGAGGACGCCGGGTTGGGCGTGCGGGTGTCGGGGGAGTTCCCCACCGGCGAGCTCGCCGGGGAGGCCGAGCTCGTGAGTTTCACCGAGCTGTGCGAGGTGCCCGCCACCCGGGTGATCATGCGCGCCCCGCACCTGTCGTCGCAGGACTTCCACGCCCTCGTCGACCGCGTCGGCCTGCACGGGGTGTCCTATGCCGTGGGCTGGTCGGCGTGGCTCGACATCGCGCCGGATGGCATCTCCAAGGCCAGCGCGCTCGACATGCTGCGGCTGCGCCTCGGTGTCGCTGCGGATGCCACCGTGGCGATTGGGGACGGGCGCAACGACATCGAGATGCTCCAGTGGGCCGCGCTCGGGGTCGCCATGGGCCGGGCTGACGCCGACACCCGCGCGGCCGCCGACGCCGTCACCGCCACGGTGCAAGACGACGGCGCGGTCGCCCTCATCCGCGCCCTGCTCGACCGCGACGCCGGCTAAGCACCCGCCGCCAGCGCGCTGGCTAGTGGCGCGCGGGGCGAGGCGCCCCGCGGGGGCAGCACGCCAGCTCCTGGGACCCAGACCGTTGCGGGCGTTCACTCACCACTAGCCGTCGTCACTCACCGTTTCCAGACGCCCTTTTCGACGGACTCCCATGAGCCAGGCCGAGGGAGACGGGCGGGGGCCTCGTGAGGTCACGGGAATCCGTCGGATGCGGGTCGACGCTCACCCTTTTCCGCGGCCCAGGTTCGAAGCCCAGGTGACTGCCGGGACGGCGCACCCTCGCCCAGGGCTGGCGCAACCACCACCGAAGGGGTTGCGTGACCACCACGTCCTGTGGTTCATTAGTCAAGTAATGAACCAGTGAGCAGGGGGTGGGGTGTGTTCGACGGGCCCGAGCCGATCTACCTGCAGATCGCGGAACACCTGCGCCGCCAGATTCTCGCCGGCACCCTGCACGAGGGGGACCA
>DATGSB010000024.1:0-2266 GCA_035303045.1 Actinomycetaceae bacterium
CTGAAGTGCGGCAATATACTTGGCGTTCACCGAGCCGAGGAGAGTAGTGCCCGCAGTCACCGTTCACCCCGCCACCGACAGCGTGTACTTGGCGGCAGCGGAGGCCCACCCCCTGCCCATCGAGCAGGCGCCCGTATGGGACGCATTCGACCGGGCCGTGCGGGATCGCCGACCCTGGGGGCGCCTCGTCATCCGCGAAGACGGCGAGACAATGGCCGTCATTTCCCTGTCCGCCTATCGCGGCCGCGGCTTTCGCTACCTGTGGGCCCGTCACGGGCCGGTCTGGCTCGTCGAGCCCACCCCCCAGCGCGAACAGGCCCTGCGGGAAGCTCTCGCCCGTTACGTGCGCGGCATCGACCGCGGCTTGGCGTTCATGCGGATCCACGCACGCCACCGCTGCGCCGACACGCTGGAACTGCTGCAAACGATGACGTACGACCGGACCGTCATCGTGTCGCTCGAGCCGAGCGAGGAGGAGATCCTCGCCCAGATGCGCCAGCGCGGCAGGCGATGCATCCGCAAGGGCTTGCGCGACGAAACGCTGGAGTTCCGCGAGGAGACCGGGCTGTCGCGCGCCGACTTCGAAGCGCTGTACGAGGTGCTCATCGAGACGGCGGCGCGTGACGAGTTCGGGATCGCCCCCGTCGACCTGTATTGGCGGATGCTGCAGGCGCTCGGGGCCGAGCACTGCCGCATTTTCGTGGTGCGCCGCGAGGGCCGGCCCCTGGCGTGGGCGATCGTGACCGTCTACCAGGGCGTGGGCGTGTACTACTACGGCGCCTCCAGCGCCGAGGGCCGCCGGGCCTGGGCAGCCGACCTGCTGCACTGGCGGATCATGCAGCAGCTGCGCAGTGAGGGCGTGGGCAGTTACGACTTCATGGGTATCGACTCCGAGCGCGCCCCGGCCCTCAAGGGCGTTGCGGAGTTCAAGACGAAGTTCGTCCGCGAGCCCACGGACGTGGACGGCGCGTGGGACGTGCCGCTGCGGCCACGCTTCTACCGCGGGCTTCAGTTGGCTTTGGCCGCGAAGCGCGGCGGCACCACTGCGGCGCGCAGCCTGATCGCGCGGCTGCGAGCCCCGCTGCGGCGGCAACGAGATGAGAAGGCGGCATGAGCGGAGCACTTCGGCGCGTCACGGATGAGCAGTACCTGCGGGTGGCGCACGGCACTGCGTTGCCCATCGAGCAGGCGCCGGTGTGGGATGCCTTCGATCGGCTCGTGGCGGGGCGAGAGCCGTGGCGCCGCTACGTCTACCTTGATGGCGACACGCCGCAGGCAGTGGTGTCGCTCACCCAGATCGCCGGCCCTGGTCCGCTGTCCTTTCTGTGGGCGAAGAACGGGCCGGTGTGGTTCACGCCTCCGACGGCCGCCGAGGAAGCGCAGTTGCGCGCTCACCTCGGGCGCGCCGTGCGTCGCCACGCGCCCAGGGCGGCATTCGTCCGGTTGCACGCGTTCCATGAGGCCGACGACCTCGAGCCCGTGCTCCAGGGGATCACGTGGGATCGCACCGTCATCGTGGATCTCTCTCCGGGGGAGGAGGAGGTGTTCGCCGGCATGAAGCAGCAGGGCCGCCGCGCGATCCGCAAGGCCCTGCGCGACGAGTCGCTGACGGTCACCGAAGAGACGGCACAGACCGAAGAAAGCTTCGCCGAGCTCTACGCCGCCCTGCAGGAGACCGGCGCCCGCGAAGGTTTCGGCCCCCACCCGGCACGGCACTACCTCAACATGCTCCATTCGCTCGGCCCCGAGCATGCGCGCATGTTCGTCACCCGCCGTGAGGGGCGGGCCCTGGCGTGGGCGATCGTCACCGTCAACGACGGCCACGCCCTGTACTCCGTGGGCGCCTCGAACGCCGAGGCCCGCGGCGCCTACGCCGCCGACCTCCTGCAGTGGCGGATCATGCAAACGCTCGCGGGCGAGGGCATCGACAAGTACGACCTTGCCGGGGCCGGGTCCGATCGTTTCCCCGGCATGCACGGCCTGACTCAGTTCAAGACGAAATTCGAGCGCACGATCACCGAGATCGCCCCGGCGTGGGACTTCCCGGTGCGGCCGTGGGTCTACCGGGGCATTGTTGCTGCACGAAATGCGAAGCACTATGTGCGGCAGGCGCGTCGATAAGGCGCCGTGTGTCAGCCCCAACCCTTAAACTGGAAAACGAAACAACGTAGTGTCGCCTCAAAGCTAGGTTTGTGCTGGGGAGACGGTGGCTGGGGTCTCAATCTTGCAGGGGATCGGTTGAGCCCTCCCTGTTGCGGAACTTCGG
>DATGSB010000025.1:0-8159 GCA_035303045.1 Actinomycetaceae bacterium
CGTGACGGCGCTGGCGCCGGTCATGCAGCGCACCCGAGGGGCGTGGGTGGGCTGGGCGGGCAAGCCCGATGTCGACGTCGCAACTTTCGAGGCGGACGGCGTCCACATCTGGCCGGTCTCCCTCACCGAAGAGGAAGTGGCCCACTACTACGAAGGCCTGTCCAACGGCACGCTGTGGCCGCTGTACCACGACGTCATCGTGCCTCCGGAGTATCACCGCACGTGGTGGAACTCCTATGTCACCGTGAATCGCCGCTTCGCGGCCGCGGCCGCGAAGGCCGTCGCTCCCGGCGGCACGGTGTGGGTGCACGACTACCAACTGCAGCTCGTGCCCTCGGCGCTGCGGGCGCTGCGACCCGACGTGCGCATCGGGTTCTTCAACCACATCCCGTTCCCCGCCTTGGAGATCTTCAGCCAGCTGCCGTGGCGCAGCCAGATCATCGAAGGCCTCCTCGGCGCGGACCTCATCGGGTTTCAGCGCCGCTCCGACGCGGCGAACTTCCGCCACGCCGTGCGCCGCTTCTCCAGCTATCCCACCCGTGGCCACACGGTGACCATCGGGCAACGCTGGTCTCGCCCGGAGCGCACGGTTCACGTGGGAACCTTCGCGATCTCCATCGACTCCCACGCCTTCGACAGCCTTGCCGCCAGCCCCGCGGTTCAGCGTCGCGCCGCGGAGATCCGCCGCGAGCTCGGCGACCCGGAGGTGCTGCTGCTGGGCGTGGATCGGCTCGACTACACCAAGGGCATCCGCCACCGTCTCAAGGCGGTCGGCGAACTGTTCCAGGAGGCCCGGCTCGTCCCGCCCGAGGTCGCGATGGTGCAGATCGCCAGCCCCTCACGAGAACGCGTCGACCAATACATCCAGCTGCGCGACGAGATCGAACTGACCGTCGGGCGCATCAACGGCGACTACGGCGTGCTGGGGCGGGCCGCCATCTACTACATGCACCACTCCTACCCCGCCGAGGAAATGGCGGCGATGTACCTCGCGGCCGACGTCATGCTGGTGACATCGCTGCGCGACGGGATGAACCTCGTGGCCAAGGAGTACGTCGCAGCCCGCCACGATGAGGACGGCGTGCTGGTGTTGTCCGAGTTCACCGGAGCCGCCGACGAGCTACGCCACGCCCTGCTCATCAACCCCCACGACATCGACGGCATGAAATGGGCGATCATGCGCGCCGTCAACATGGACCGGCGCGAACGGCGCCGCCGGATGCGTACGCTGCGGCGCCGGGTCATGAGCAACGACGTCCAGCACTGGGCCGAGGATTTCCTTGCCGCGCTCAAGAACGCCAACAACCACCCCAATCCCGAACCACCGATGGGCCAGACCGCCCCGGACGCCGCATGGGAGGAGGAGTCATGAGCGACCCCGTAGACCACACCCCCGCGTTCTTCGACCACCTCGAGGAGGGCCTCGACCGGGCGCTGCGCGAGCTGTCCGAGCACAGCCCGCTGCTGGTGGCGCTCGACTTCGACGGCGTGCTCGCGCCCCTCGTGGACGATCCGGCCGATTCGCGCATCGCACCCGCCACCGCCGCCGCCCTCACCGATGTCGCCGTCCTCGACGGCGTGGAGTTGGCGATCGTCACCGGCCGGCAGGCTACCGACCTCCTGCGCATCGCCGAGATCCCCGCGGGCACGCGCGTGGTGGCCAGCCATGGCGCGCAGAACGGCCGGGCCCGCGCCACGGCCGAGGGTTTGCAGTGGGACGGCGGTCCGGTCGCCTTGACGGACGCGGAGAGCAAGCTGCGCGCCCGCCTCGCTGCTGACGCCGCCGCCCTCGTCGCCGAGGTGCCCGGCGCCTGGCTGGAGGAGAAGCCTGCCTCGGTCGTCGTCCACACGCGGCAGGCCTCGGAGGACGACGAAACCGTGCTCACCGACAGGGTCTTGCGAGGGCCGGCCCAGCTGGACGGCGTGCGCCACCAACACGGCAAGCGGGTGATCGAGCTGTCGGTGCTCACCCGCACCAAGGGCGACGGGATCGCCGAACTGCGGGCGGACACGCGCGCAAGCGCCGTCCTGTTCGTGGGCGATGATGTCACCGACGAGGACGGCTTCGCCGTCCTCGAACCCCAGGATGTGGGCATCAAGGTCGGCCCCGGCCACTCGATCGCGGGATACCGCATCGACACCCCGGAGCAGGTGACCGCGGTGCTGCGACGTCTCATCGACCTGCGCACGGAAGGGAGCTGAGCCATGGCGGCGGTGACCTTCGACCACGCCACCCGCATCTACCCCGGCACCGAACGGCCCGCCGTCAACGCCCTCGACCTCGACATTGCCGACGGGGAGTTTCTCGTGCTCGTGGGCCCCTCCGGCTGCGGCAAGTCGACCTCGCTGCGGATGCTTGCGGGGCTGGAGGACGTCAACGCCGGTCGCATCCTCATCGGCGGTCGCGACGTCACCGAGACCCCGCCGAAGGACCGCGACATCGCGATGGTGTTCCAGCATTACGCCCTGTACCCCCACATGTCGGTGGCGGACAACATGGGTTTCGCGCTGCGGATCGCCGGGGCCCCGCGGGCGGAGATCCGCCGTCGTGTCGAGAAGGCCGCCGAGGTGCTAGACCTCACCGGCTTCCTCGACCGCCTGCCCAAGGCGCTGTCGGGGGGCCAGCGCCAGCGGGTGGCGATGGGGCGGGCGATCGTGCGCCAACCGCAGGTGTTCCTCATGGACGAGCCGCTGTCGAATCTCGACGCGAAGCTTCGGGTGCAGACCCGCACCCAGATTGCCTCGCTGCAGCGCAGCCTTGGGGTCACCACCGTGTACGTCACTCACGACCAGACCGAGGCGGTGACGATGGGCGACCGCATCGCGGTCCTCAACAATGGCGAGCTGCAGCAGGTCGCCACGCCGCGAGAAATGTATGACTCACCGAGCAACGTGTTCGTCGCCGGCTTCATCGGTTCCCCGGCGATGAACCTAGCCTCCCACCGAGTCGAGGCCGACCACGTGTCACTCGGTGGGGCTCGGCTGCCCGTGCCGCGTGCCACCCTGGGAGCGCTGCCGGCGGCCAGCGCGGGCACCGTTGTCGTGGGATTTCGGCCCGAGGCGTTGGAACGCGTGGGCGCGCCGGCCGAGGACGGCCTGTCGTTCACGGTCGACCTCGTCGAGGAGCTGGGCGCGGATGCCTTCGCTTACGGCCGACTCGGCGACAGCGATACCTCGATCGTCATGCGGCTCAATCCGCGCGACCTCCCGCCGCGGGGGGCGACGCTCCATGCCCGCATCGCCCCGGGAGACCTGCACTTTTTCGACGCCGACACCGGCGCGCGGCTGCCCGCCTAGAGCGCGTCGCCGCCTCCCGAGGCGGCCGCCGAACGCCTAGTGACCGGTGCGGCGGAGCTCGGCCACCTGGTAGAGGCCGATACCGGCGGCCACGGCCGCGTTGAGCGACTCGACCCCGGTGATGGGGATGTTCACGACGGTGTCGCAGGTTTCGCGCACGAGGCGCGACAGCCCGCGATCCTCGGATCCGATGACGACGACGAGCGGCTCGGTGGCGAGCTGCAGTTCGGCCACGGGGCCCTCGCCGTCCCCGGCCAGACCCGCAACGAAGCAGCCGGCCTTCTTGTAGTCCTGCAGGGCGCGCACGAGGTTGGTGGCCCGTGCGACCGGTACGCGCGCGGCCGCGCCGGCCGACACCTTCCACACCGCGGCGCTCACCCCGGCGGCCCGGCGTTGGGCGACGACGACGCCATGCGCCCCGAACGCGCCGGCCGAACGTAGCACCGCCCCGAGGTTGTGGGGGTCGGTGATGCCGTCGAGCACGACGATGAGGGGCACCTCGCCGCGCTCGGCGGCCCGGTCGAGCAGGTCGCCCGGCTGGGCGTAGCGGTAGGGCGGGATCTGGGCGAGGACTCCCTGGTGGACGGCGCCGTCGGCGAGCTCGTCCAGCTCCGAGCGCGTCGCCTCCCGCAGGGGGACGTCGCGAACGCCCGCCAGCTCGACCGCGCGGGCGAGCCGTTCGTCGCTGGCCGGGTCGGCGGCGTAGTAGAGCCGTTCGACCGGCGCGTGGGCCTCCATCAGCTCCACAACAGCGTTGCGCCCGGCGACGATCTCCCGGGCCGCGGGCCGCTCGGCGCCGGCGCCTCGGCGTCGGGGCGCGGCCTCGGCGCGCCGCTCGGCGGCCGCCTTACGCGCCGCCGCCGGGTGCCCGGTGCGGTCGGTGGCCTTCGGGGTGGGCCCGCGGCCCTGCAGGCCGCGGCGGCCCTTGCCGCCGCTGCCTCCCGTGGCGCCCTTCTTCGACCCCGGCTTGCGCACGGCGCCGCGGCGGCGTGAGTTTCCAGCCATGTGCTATTCCCCCGTCAGTTCCCAGCGCGTGCCGTCCGCCGCATCCTCGATGCGAATCCCGGCGGTGGCGAGCTGATCTCGCAGCTCGTCGGCGCGACCCCAGTCCTTGGTGCGCCGGGCCTCCTCGCGTTCCGCGATAACGGCGGCGACGAGCTGGCTCAGCGCCTGCTCGGCGTCCGCACCCGTGGCCGCGCCGGTGTGCCAGGGTTCGGCAAAGGGATCGAGGCCAAGGACGTCGAGCATGGCACGCACGAGCAGTTGGGTGTCCGTGAGCGCCGCGTCGTCCCCGTCGTGCAGGGCCTGGTTGCCGCGGCGCAGGTGTTCGTGCACGACCGCGAGGGCCGCGGAGATGTTGAGGTCGTCGTCCATCGCCTCGACGAAGGCCGCCGGTAGCCGGGTGACGTCCAGTTGCGCCACCTCCTCCCGCGGGACCGTGCCGACCCGCTCGGCGCTGCGGATGACGAATCCGCTCAGGCGCTTCCAGGCGCCCGCCGCCTCGGTGAGGGACTCATCGGAGAACTCCACGGTCGAGCGATAGTGCACGGTGCCCAACGCGTAGCGCAGCACCGCGGGCTCCCACTGGCGCAGCACCTCGCTGGCCAACAGCGAGTTGCCCAGCGACTTGCCCATCTTCTCGCCGCCGACGGTCACCCACGCGTTGTGCATCCACAGGCGTGCGAAACCGTAGCCGGCGGCATGGGATTGGGCCTGTTCGTTCTCGTGGTGCGGGAAGCGCAGATCGATGCCGCCGCCGTGGATGTCGAAGGACTCCCCGAGGTAGCGGTGGGCCATCGCCGAACACTCCACGTGCCAGCCGGGCCGGCCCCGGCCCAGCGCCGTCTCCCATGCGGCGTCGGCAGGTTCCTCGTCCTTCGGCGCCTTCCAGAGCGCGAAGTCGTGCGGGCTGCGCTTGTCGCTCGCGTCCTCCTCGCCACTGGTGAGGTTGTCGGTGCGCTGGCGCGTGAGCGCGCCGTAGTCGGGGAAGGAGGCGACGTCGAAATACACGTTCGCGCCATCCCCGCGGTAGGCATGCCCCCGGGCAAGCAGGCGTTCGACGAGCCCGACCATCTCGGTGATATGGCCCGTGGCGCGTGGCTCATACGTGGGCGGCAGCACCCCCAGGGCGTCATAGGCGGCGCTGAACTCGCGCTCGAAGCGGTAGGCCCACGCCCACCACGGGCGTCCGGCGGCCTGCGACTTGGCGAGGATCTTGTCGTCGATGTCGGTGACGTTACGCACGAGGGTGACGTCGTAGCCGCGGCGCCGCAGCCACCGCACGAGGACGTCGAAGGCAATTCCCGACCGAAGGTGGCCCACGTGGGGGGCGTCCTGCACGGTCGCGCCACACAGGTAGATGCCCACGTGGCCGGGGCGCTGGGGTTCAAACGCGCGCTGGGATCGGCTCGCAGAGTCATAAAGGCTCAGGGTCACGCCCCCAGGCTACCGGCGTGGGCGAACAGTCTGGCGCGCAATAGCCAATTGCGAGACGCACCGAGAGCTACGGTGAGCGGGTGAGCACACCGACCCCCGCGCCGGCGCGCAGCCGCGAGCGCCGCGACCGCTTCGGCTGGCCGGTATACGCGTGGAGCCTGTGGGACTGCGGCTCGGCGGCGTTCAACGCCGTCATCACGACGTTCGTTTTCACCGTCTACCTCACCAACGAGGACCTCTTCGGCGCCCGCGCCGACCAGCAGCTCGGATGGGCCTTGGCCATTGCCGGGTTCACGATCGCCGTGGTGGCACCGGTGGCGGGCCTGCGTGCCGACAGGTCCGGACGGCGCACATATTGGCTCACCGTCAACACGCTCGCGGTTGTCGTGCTGTCCGCCGCCCTCTTCTTCGTCGCACCCGATCCCGACTTCCTGTGGCTCGGGCTGGTGCTGCTCGCATGCGGGCACGTGTTCTTCGAGCTCGCCGAGGTGAACTACCACGCGATGCTCACCACCGTGGCCACCCCGCGCAACATCGGCCGAGTATCGGGATTCGGCTGGGGGCTGGGCTACATCGGCGGCATCGCGCTGCTGCTCATCGTCTACTTCGGCCTCATCGACCCCGACGTCGGGATCTTCGGTATCACGAGCGAGAACGGCATGGACGTGCGGGTGACGATGCTCATCTGCGCGCTGTGGACCTTGGTGTTCTCCCTGCCGGTCATCTTCACGGTGCGCGACGACGCGGCCTCGCGGCGGCGCCAACCGCGCTTGGGCCCGATCGGCTCCTACAAGCTGCTCGTGGCCGCCATCCGCGACGTGTGGCGCCGCGACCCTCACATCGTCTATTTCCTGGGCGCCTCCGCGATCTTCCGCGATGGCCTCGCCGGGGTTTTCACCTTCGGCGGGATCATCGCGCTGGGCACCTTCGGGTTCTCCCCCGGTGAGGTCATCATCTTCGGCGTCGCGGCCAATCTCGTGGCCGGGCTCGCGACCGTGGCCTTCGGCGCCGTCGATGACCGCCTCGGCCCGAAGAAGGTCATCGTCGGCTGCCTCATCGCGATGATCTGCGCCGGCGCAGGCGTTTTCCTGCTGCACGACCACGGCAAGCCTGCGTTCTGGGCCCTGGGGCTGGCGCTGTGCGTGTTCGTCGGCCCCGTGCAATCAGCCTCGCGCACCTTCCTCGCGCGCACCATTCCCACCGGCCGGGAGGGCGAGGTCTTCGGCCTCTACGCGACGACGGGGCGCGCGGTGAGCTTCCTTGCGCCCGCCGCGTTCTCCACGGCCATGGTGGTGGGTGCACGACTCACCGGGGCCGGGGAGGAAGAGTCGGTCCAGTACTGGGGGATCCTCGGCATCGTCGCCGTCCTCTTCATCGGGCTCCTCCTCGTGATTCCGGTGAAGGCCCGAACCATTCGCGACACGAGCGCCGAGCCCGCGGCATCGTGACGCCCCGTACCCTTCCCGCATGACCGACGTCACGGCCGCCCTGCGCCGGCTGCGCACCGCCATCGCCACTGACGCCCACGCCTACGCCCCCGAGCACGCCGCTCGGCGGATGATGCTCGCCTGCTGCGAGTGGCCTGGCGAGCGCGGCCTGGTGGGACATTCGGACGGTGATGTGGCGGCGCATGCCGCGTGTGACGCCCTGCTCCAAGCCGGCGGCCTCGGCGATCTGGGGACCGTGTTCGGCGTGGGCGACCCGCGCTGGCGCGAGGTGTCGGGAGCGGCGATGCTCCAGCACACGGCAGGCTTGCTCACCGCTGCGGGCGTCACGGTCATCAACGTGGCGGTGCAAGTCATCGGCAATTCCCCACGGATTTCGCCGCGCCGCCCCGAGGCCGAGTCCGCCATGACGACGGCGCTGGGCGCTCCGGTGACGTTGGCTGCCACCACCACCGACGGCATGGGGTTCACCGGCAGGGGCGAGGGGGTCACGGCCGTGGCAAGCGCACTCGTCGTCTTGCCCGAACGGGCCTGACACACGGCCCCGCTGCCGGTGCCCGCGGTCAGGAATCGCGTCTCGAGCGACACGACATCGGCACAACACGAGCGGTCTTCACCCGCTCCACCATCCCTGCCTGCTACGGTCGTTGCCTGTAACGATGGGCACACCAGGCCCACCTGAGGCGGGCGATCGGCCCGATTCAGGGAGTAGTCCGAACAGAAGGGCCCACCATGACCGAACAGAACCCTGGGTCGGAGCAGCCCCAGCCGGGGGCGACGCCACCGCCGCCGCCCCCGCCACCAGGGCAGCAGCCCGGCTATGGCGCCCCGCAGGGTGGCCAGGCTCCGCCACCTCCTCCGCAGCAGCCGTACCAGCAGCCGGCGCAGCCGCAGCAGCCCTATCAGCAGCAGCAGCAGCCGTACCAGCAGCAGGGCTACGGCCAGCCGCCCCACGCGCAGCCGGCCCCAGCCGGGCCCGCC
>DATGSB010000026.1:0-2084 GCA_035303045.1 Actinomycetaceae bacterium
CCACTCTCAACATCGACCGGCCCATCGCCGACCGCACGAGCCGCACGCAGATCGAGACGCTGCGTAAGAACGCCGAGGATTTCGGCATCCGGCTGCACTCGCTGGGCGACGCCGACCAGGGCATCGTCCACGTCGTGGGACCCCAGCTCGGGCTCACCCAGCCGGGCCTGACGGTGGTGTGTGGTGACTCCCACACCTCCACGCACGGTGCATTCGGTGCGCTGGCCTTCGGTATCGGTACCAGCGAGGTCGAGCACGTCCTGGCCACCCAGACGCTGCCACTGGCGCCCTTCAAGACGATGGCCATCAACGTCGAGGGCACGCTGCCCGAGGGCACGACCGCCAAGGACATCATCCTGGCCATCATCGCCAAGATCGGCACCGGCGGCGGGCAGGGCTACGTGCTGGAGTACCGCGGAGAAGCGATCCGCGCCCTGTCGATGGAAGCCCGCATGACGATCTGCAACATGTCGATCGAGGCCGGCGCGAGGGCGGGCATGATTGCCCCGGACGAGACGACCTACGCCTACCTCAAGGGCCGTCCCCACGCCCCCACCGGCGCCGACTGGGACGCCGCCGTGGAGTACTGGAACACGCTGCGCACCGACGATGACGCCGTCTTCGACGCCGAGGTCACCCTCGATGCCAGCGATCTCGAGCCCTTCGTCACCTGGGGCACCAACCCGGGGCAGGGCCTGCCGCTGTCGAGCCGCGTGCCCGACCCCGCCGAGATCAACGACGAGGGGGAGCGCGCTGCCGCTGAGCGGGCGCTGGAATACATGGGCCTTGAGCCGGGCACCCCGCTACGCAACATCGCCGTCGACACCGTGTTCATCGGCTCCTGCACGAACGGCAGAATCGAAGACCTACGGGCCGTGGCCGACGTCCTCAAGGGACACGACAAGCATCCCGACGTCAACGTCCTCGTCGTTCCGGGATCGGCCCGCGTCCGCCTGCAGGCCGAGGCTGAGGGGCTCGACAAGGTGTTCCTGGAGTTCGGAGCCGAGTGGCGCAACGCCGGCTGCTCGATGTGCCTGGGCATGAACCCCGACCAACTCAAGCCCGGTGAACGCGCGGCGTCCACCTCGAACCGCAACTTCGAAGGGCGCCAGGGCGCGGGTGGGCGAACCCACCTCGTATCTCCGCTCGTCGCGGCCGCCACCGCGATTCGCGGCACTCTGTCATCCCCCGCGGACCTCGTGCCCGCAACCGAGCTGGTCGACGCCTGAGGAGCCTGACGATGGAAAAGATCACCACTCACACCGGCATCGGTGTCCCGCTGCGCCGCAGCAACGTCGACACCGACCAGATCATCCCCGCCGTCTACCTCAAGCGAGTCACGCGCACCGGCTTCGAAGACGCCCTGTTCGCCGCCTGGCGCGGGGACGAGGACTTCATCCTCAACAAGGAGCCCTACAACCGTGGCTCGGTGCTCGTTGCCGGGCCCGACTTCGGTACCGGCTCCTCCCGCGAGCACGCGGTGTGGGCGCTGAAGGACTACGGCTTTCGGGCCGTGCTCGCTTCTCGATTCGCCGACATCTTCCGCGGGAACTCCGGCAAGCAGGGGCTCGTTGCGGCCGTGGTCGATCAAGAGGACATCGAGCTCATCTGGAAGGTGCTGGAGACGGCGCCCGGCACCGAAGTGACCGTCGACCTCGTCAACCGCCAGGTCACCTGCGGGGATGTCATCGCTCCGTTCGAGATCGATGACTACACCCGCTGGCGCCTCATGGAAGGCCTGGACGACATCGGCCTGACCCTGCAGCACGAAAGCGACATCACGAGCTTCGAGCAGCAGAAGCGCCCCGAGTGGCTGCCCACGACGCTACCGGCCAAGCACCTGCCTCCCGTGGAGATCAAGGCCGCCCGCCCCGTCGGGGATGCCGTGCCCACCCACACCGAGGTGCCGCTGCGCTGAGACGGTGCCGAGCGATGCGACCACTGCCTGATCGGTCACATCGCTCGGCGTCAGCCAGCTTGCGGCCTATTCTGGGACCTGGCCGACCACCTGGTCGGGTCTCGATGAGGTGGTTATGAGCGCAATCCTGCAGGTCAATGGCGGAGTGCCGCTGAGCGGGGAAATC
>DATGSB010000027.1:0-10835 GCA_035303045.1 Actinomycetaceae bacterium
CGGGCAGGTGCCAGGGCAGGTCGTTGTCCCGGCCGATCACCCGGTCGTGGGCCTGGGCCCAGATCATTCCGAGCTTCATACTGCCACCGGTGCCTTAATCGTCGGGTGGTGCTGATACCCCAACACCTGGACGTCGTCGAAGTCGTAGTCGAAGAGGCTCGCCGCCTTGCGCAGCTCAAGCCGCGGGAAGGGGTAGGGGTCGCGGCTCAGTTGCTCGCGAACCTGGGCGTGGTGGTCGTCGTAGACGTGGCAGTCCCCGCCGGTCCAGACAAAGTCGCCGACGTCGAGGCCCACCTGCTGGGCGACCATGTGGGTGAGCAGCGCGTAGGAGGCGATATTGAACGGCACGCCCAGGAAGAGGTCGGCCGAGCGCTGATAGAGCTGGCACGACAACTTGCCGTCGGCGACGTAGAACTGGAAGAAGGCGTGGCATGGCGCGAGCGCCATCTTGTCGAGCTCGGCCACGTTCCACGCCGACACGATCATCCGCCGCGAGTTCGGATCGCTGCGCAGGGTGTCCAGCACCCCCTGCAGCTGGTCGACGTGGCGGCCGTCGGGGGTAGGCCAGGAGCGCCACTGCACCCCGTACACCGGGCCCAACTCGCCCGCCTCGTCGGCCCATTCGTTCCAGATGCGCACGCCGTTGTCACGCAGGTAGCCGATGTTTGAATCCCCGCGCAGGAACCACAACAGCTCGTAGACGACGGACTTCAGGTGCACCCGTTTCGTCGTGATCAGGGGGAACCCCTGGGCGAGGTCGAAGCGCATCTGGTGGCCGAAGATGCTGCGAGTGCCGGTGCCGGTGCGGTCCGGTTTTGGCGTGCCGTGATCGAGCACGTGGGCCAGCAATCGTTCGTATGCGTCTGATACGGCGCGCGCCTGGGTCATCTCGTCATGGTAGCCCGGGCGGATAGGTGGCGGCGGGAGCGCGGGCGCGTCGAGCGAGCGTGGCAGACGGGCCCGCACATGGCGTGCGAGCCCGTCGCTGCTCGACTCCGTGGCCGATCAGCCCGCCGAGATGGTGCCGGTCGAACCGGTGTGCTCTACCGCAATCTTGCGAGGCTTGGCTTCCTCGGCGATCGGGATGCGCAGCGCCAACACGCCATCGCGGTACGTGGCGCTGATGTTGTCGATCGATACCCCGCGCCCCAAGCTGAGCTGCCTGGCGAAGGTGCCGGTCGGCCGCTCGCGGGTGAGCCACGTGATGCCTTCCCCGGATCGCGTGGCCCGCTCGGCTCGGATGGTCAGCGTGCCGTCGTCGATGTCGATATCGATGCTGTCGGGCTCGACGCCGGGCAGGTCGATCTCGGCCGTGAAGCTGTCGCCTTCCCGATAGAGATCCAACGGCATGGCAGAGCCCGTGGCGGGGCTGCGCAACGCCGTGGAGAAGAGCCGATCAAGCTCGCGGAACGGGTCGTTACGAAGAACCATGGCTGTACTCCTCTCGACTCAGCGATGAGTCGCCGCTGCGGTCGGTGCGTCAGCGTGGAGGCTCGCGCGGCGGCGAACTCTGTTGCCCGCATTCTATCTCCCGGGCGGCACGCGCTCTAGCGGATGACACCGCGGGCGAACGTTCGGGGATCACCCCGCAGAATCGGCGAGGTGCTCCCGCGCGACGCGTTCCTGACCGGTGAGGACGGACTGCACTGCCGAGGAGGCGGCCTCCTCGATGGCACGGCCGAACAGCGGCACCGAGGCGCGCACCTCGCCCCGCACGTCGTGGCGAGCGCCCGCGCCGTCCGTTACGAGCCTCATGTGCCCGCTCACGGCGACGGGCGCGCCCGCGATATCGACGGCGATGGTCCCGCGCCGCTCGCCCGTGGCCAGCGGGGCCTCCCACGCCTCGACGATGCGAACCTCCAGGCTCGCACCGACGAAGGAGCGGAAGGAGGCGGGCACGTCATCGGTCGGAAGCCGGGTAGCCATCGAGACCGTGAAGGCATCACCGTCGCGCGCCACATCGATGCGCGACTCCGAGGCGCCGGCCGCCGCCAAGCGCCGCTGCAGGAATCCCTCATCCGCGAGCATGGCGGCCGAAGCCGGCACCGTGGCCGGATAGTTGATCGTCGCCTCGAAGTGCACCAGACCCTCCCTCGTCCCCCGGGGCACCAGCCTACCGGCGGCGCCCGGAGGCGCTTCGCCGGGCCCGCTTCTGCCATACGCTAAGCGAGTGTCGACTCTTGCGGAGCTGATCGAGGCGCGGACCCAACTCGATGCTCACCACAACGAATGGCTCCACCAGCTCGTCGGAGACTGGCAGATCATCTCCGCCCTCACCTTCGCCGACCTGCTGCTGTGCGTTCCGATGAGCACCGATGACTTTCTCGTCGTCGCCCACTGCCGCCCCTCGACGGGCCCCACGGTGCATTACGAGGACACGGTCGGGCGGACGGTCCCGCCCCAGCAGCGCCGCCTGTTACGCCAGGCGATGGATTCGGGGAAGATCGGCCGTGCGACGGGGCCGCGGTGGATCGGTTCCCAGGCGGTTCGCGAAGCCGCGATCCCCGTGATCCACGAGGGCGAGGTCATCGCCGTCATCTCCCGGCAAGCCAGCGTCGGCAGCTCCCGCACCTCGAGCCGCATGGAACTCAACTACGTCGAGGCGGGCGATGCCATCTGCTCGATGATCGCCCGCGGGGAATTCCCGCAACAGGGGCTGCCTACGGGCGTGCGCCGGGGCGCCCCCCGGGTGGGCGACGGTCTGTTCCGGCTCGGGCCTGAGGGCGAGGTGCTCTACGGCAGTCCCAACGCCCTGAGCTGCTTCCACCGCCTCGGCATCATCGGGGATCTCACGGGGCGGGTGCTGGCCGAAGCGATCACGGAGATCGTCGAGGACCGCACGCCCATCGATGAGTTCCTGCCGCTGGTGGCCATGGGGCGCAAGTCGTGGCGCGCCGAACTCGAAGCGAATGGCGTCGTCCTGTACTTCCGGGCCATCCCCATCACCGAGCATGGCGTGCGGCGCGGTGCGGTGCTGCTCTGCCGCGATGTCACGGAGCTGCGGCGCCGCGAGATGGAGTTGCTGACGAAGGACGCGACGATCCGCGAAATTCACCACCGGGTGAAGAACAACCTGCAGACCGTCGCCGCAGTCCTGCGCCTCCAGGCCCGCCGTGCGGACAACCCGCAGGTGCGCTCGGCCCTTGAAGACGCGATGCGCCGGGTGCAGACGATCGCCCTCGTCCACGACATGCTCTCCCAGATCATCGACGAGGTCGTCGACTTCGACTCCCTCTTCATGCGGGTGCTGCGACTGGCCGCCGACGTCGCAGCGGGCGAGGGGGATGTGCGCACGGAGGTGGTCGGCAAGTTCGGTGCCGTCGCGGCCGATGACGCGACGGCTCTAGCGGTGGTGCTGACCGAACTCGTCACCAACGCCGTCGAGCACGGGCTGCGCGGGCGCCCGGGCACGGTCGTCGTCGAAGCCCGACGCACCGGCGAGCGGCTCGACGTGTTCGTGCGGGATAACGGCGTGGGCCTGGACGACGACCAGGCACCGAGCGGGTTGGGAACCCAGATCGTCACGACCCTCGTCAAGGGGGAACTCGACGGGACCATCCAGTGGCGCCCCGCCAATGGCGGGGGCACCGAAGCCGCCGTGCACGCCCGACTCATCGAGACCCGGCCCTGAGCGGCGGCTCAGCCGCGGACGCGAACGCGCGGCGCGAAACCTAGCGCGCGGCGCGACGGGCGCGGGCGGTGCGGCGCTTGAGCGCGCGCCGCTCGTCCTCGGACAGGCCGCCCCACACCCCGGCGTCCTGGTTGTTGCTCATGGCCCACTTGAGGCAGGTTTCCACCACGGGGCAGCGCTGGCAGACGGCCTTGGCCTGCTCGATCTGGGCGAGAGCGGGTCCGGTATTGCCTATGGGGAAGAAGAGTTCGGGATCTTCGGTGAGGCAGGCCGCATCGTGGCGCCAATCCATGGCAATTTCCTCCGCATCATCTCGGGCGAGCGCATGGCTGTCAGCGCTTTCCGATCCAGGTCAATGGCTATTCACAACTTTCACACCGACCCCGGCTCGGGACAAGGGGGGAATGGCTCACAAACCCCCGTTTGCCCGCGTGTTTTATGTCACGTTTACTCACCGTTCACCTATTCGACAGACGCGCTAGGGGCGGCGGGCGACCGCTAAGCCGGGCGGCGGCGTACGATCACTCTTGTGTCCCACGACCCCGCTGCGGCCCTGCGTCGCGCGCCGCTATCGGTGCGCCTCGCCGCGCTGCTTGTGCTCGTCGAAGCCGCGGCGTTGGCCGCGCTGGCCGTGTCGATGCTCATCGAGGTGATCCTCGGTGACAGCACGCTCGTCGGCCCCACCGTCGTCATGGCCCTGATGTTTCTCGGCGCGGGAGCGATCCTGGGGGTGGCCGCGCGCGCCGCGGTGGCTGGGCGACGCTGGTCGCGCGGGGTGCTCATCACCTGGCAGCTGCTCATGGTGGCCGTCGGACTCAGCCTCATGACCACCCTGGCGTGGTGGGTGACGCTCCTCCTGGTCGGCCTGCCCATCCCCATTGTCGTGTGCCTCGTCGTCTCCGCCTCGACCACCTGGTTCGTTCCCGACGACGCCGCCACCGGGGCTTAGCCGGCGGCGCCCGCCCCGGGTCAATCCAGCGCCAGGGCGGCCACCGGCGGCGTGCGTGCCGCGCTGCGGGCCGGTAGCACCGAGGCGAGCAGCCCGGCCACAACGGCGACGACGACGATGGCGCCGAGATGCCCCCACGGCGCCACGAGTCGCACGTGCTCCGACTGCCCGAGCAAGATCGCCGTCCCGGCCCAGCCGTATGCCATGCCCAGCACCGCACCGGCGCCCGCGCCCACGAGTGCAAGCAACACGCCCTCGGTCGCGAGCATGGCTCGCAGCTGCCCCCGCGTGAGGCCCATGGCGCGCAGGACGGCGGACTCGCGACGCCGTTCGATGACCGACAGCGACAGCGTGTTCGCCACCCCGATGAGCGCAATGACCACCGCGACGGCCAGGAGTCCGACAACGATCGCCAGGAGCGCGTCGATGACCTGCTCGAAGCTCTGCCGTTCCGCAGCGGGGCCGGTCACCCTCGGAACCGGCTCGCTGCCTCCGGCGGCCCGCAGCTCGGTGAGCTGTGCCTCCAGGGCGCCAATGGCCTTGACCTGATCGACGCCGTCGGCCAAGCGGACCCAGAGCGAGGTGGGCTCCGCCGAGCCCCACAGTGCGCCTGCCGTGCCCAACGTGATCAGGCCACCGTCGCCGGCCGCTGTGACGACGACCCGCAAGGTGAGCTCCTCGCTAGTGCCGCCACCGGCGGGATCGGCAGCGGCGACACTGATCTCTCCGCCGTCCGGCACCCCGAGTTCGCGGGCGGTGCGTGCGCTGAGGAGGATGGTGTCGTCGGCCAGGCCGGCGACGACCTCCTCGCGTCGCAGGACGGCCACGGCGTCGGTGGGGTCGACGGCTTCGAGGTAGAACCAGTCGATCTGGCCGGCCGGCCCGTGGAGCGCGCCGACCACCTCTGCGACGTCGGTGGTCTCGCTCACGTCGGGGGACTCGGCAACCGTCGCGCGCTGGGTGGGAGACAAGGGGAGGGTGGTGCCGTCGTCGGCCCAATTCGTCGATGTCACGAAAACGTCGGCGGGGTAGAAGTCGTCGAGCACCTCATCGAGGCTGGCCTGGGCGCTTGCCGCGCCGGTCGACATCAGGGTTACCAGTCCCACGCCGATGACGAGGGCCGTGGTGGTCGCCGAGGTGCGGTGCGGGTTGCGGGCCGCGTTGGCCGTGGCGAGGGTCAGCGTCGCACCGCCGCCAAGCGCTCCCAGCGCGCGACCCAGGAGCCGCACGAGCGGGGCCACGACGAAGATGGCGCCGAGCATGACTCCGGCGAAGGAGATGACGCCGCCGAACACGCCCAGGGCCACCCCGCCGAACAAGGCGGTGTCGGGGTCGAGCGACTCGGTGCTGGCCACCACGGGGCCGGCCGCGACCATCCCGCCGCCCACTACCAGCAACGCCAGCGCCGCGATGAGCCGCCCGCGCGATCCCCGGCGCACCCGGGGAGCCTCGGCGGGGCGCAGTGCAGCCACCGGCGCCACGCGGGTCGCTGCCCGCGCCGGTGCGATGGCGGCAAGCCACGTGGCAAGCGCCCCGGTGAGCAGGGGGACGATGACGACGATCGGCGTCACGGAAATCGATTCGGGCAGGGGGACACGCAGATCCTGGCGGTGCAGGACGGCCAGTGCGATGCCGGCGAGGCCGATGCCTGCGCCGATGCCCAGCGCACTGGCGGCCACGCCGAGCAGCGTCGATTCCATGAGCACCGAGCGGCGCACCTGGGTGCGGGTGGCGCCGGTGGCCCGCAGCAACGCCAAAGTGCGGGTGCGTTGGGCGACGATCACCTGGAAGGTATTCGTCACCACGATGGCCGCGACGAACATCGCTACCGCCGCGAAGGCGAGGATGAGGGCGGTGAAGATCGCATTCTGGCCCGTGACATCCGCCGTGCGCGCCTGCGCGAGCTCGGTGGCGGTCTGCACGACCGCGTCGGGATTGAGCTGCCCCACCTGCGCTGCGATGTCTTCAGCGGCCACGCCCGGAGCGCCAACCACGAGGAGCTCGCCGTAAACGGTGGGGGAGGACGACGACGCGAGCCACTCGTCGACGGTTCCCTGGGTCACCAGTACTTCGCTGCCCGGCCCGGCGAGCGGGCTCGGGTTCGCCAACTCACCGACGATGCGCAGGTCGGCCGTCACGCCAGCCGGGGGTTGCCACGGCTCGGACGGATCGTGCGGGCCGAGAAGCTCAGCGTTGAGCTCCAGCTCGTCGCCGATGGTTGCGCCGAGTCTCTCCATGAGGTTGGCGGACAGGGCCACCTCCTGCGCGCCGCGGGGTAACTGCCCCGTGATCACCGCTGCGTTCGTGAATCCGTCGGGCAGGACAGGCGTGACGGCCGACCAAGCCTCACGCCCCTGGACGCTGGCGACTCCGGAGATGTCGAGCCGACCGACGGCCTCCACCACGCCCGGCTGGTCGCCCACCTCCACCACGGAGCCAGGCGTGTAGTGACCGCTTGCCACGACGTCGGCGCCCTTGAACTCGGCGAGCATGGCGCCATAGGTCGCATCGCGGATGAGCGTGGAACCCACGAGTGTGGCGGCGATGAAGGCGGTGCCCACGGTGATGGCGATGCCCGCGGCAATGAGGCGAGGCAGCGAGTGGCGCATAAGCGCCCAGGTGATGCGGATCATCACGCCCCCACGGTGCGCAGCGCGTCCAGGCCGGCGAGCACCGACTCCGGTGTCGGGTGTTCGATCGAGCCGGCGATACGCCCGTCGGCGAGCATGATGACCTCATCCGCATAAGCCGCGGCGAGCGGATCGTGGGTGACCATGACGATGGTCTGGCCGAGCTCCCGCACCGAGGTACGCATGAACGCCAGCACCTCGATTCCCGAACGGGAATCGAGGTTGCCGGTCGGCTCGTCGGCGAAGATGACGTCAGGGCGGGTGATGTGGGCTCGCGCGATGGCCACGCGCTGCTGCTGTCCCCCGGAGAGCTCACCTGGGCGGTGATGGAGGCGCTCGCGCAGGCCGAGAGTGTCGACGAGCGTCGCGAACCACTCCCGCGGCATGCTCCGCCCGGCGAGATCGCAGGGCAGCGCGATGTTCTGTTCGGCCGTGAACATCGGTAAGAGATTGAATGATTGGAAGACGAACCCCACCCGCTCCCGACGAAGCAGCGTCAACGCCTTGTCGTTGAGGGGACCGAGTTCGGTGTCTCCGAGCCAGACGCGGCCGGCCGTCGCGCTGTCGAGGCCGGCGAGCAGATGCATGAGGGTCGACTTCCCGGAGCCCGATGGCCCCATGATCGCCGTGAACCGGCCGGCGAGGATATCGACGTCCACGCCCCGCAGGGCGTGCACGGTGGCGTCCCCGCTGCCGTAGGTCTTCGCCAGGCCGCGAGCCCGAACGGCGGCGACGGCGGGGTCGGGTCGTGCGTCAGTTTCGGTCACCTGATACCTCCTGGGGTGTGTGCTGCCGACGCTACGGCTCACCCGCCCACGACCGCGTCCGGCTACGGGGGCGACTTCGAGTCATTCCCCAGGTGGAGGTGTGGCTAGGCGCCTATGCCCCGGGCACAGCGAGGCCGGTCTCGTAAGCCACGACGACGGCCTGTACCCGATCCCGGGCCGACAGCTTCTGCAGCACCCGGCCGACGTGCGTCTTGACCGTCGCTTCGGCCACGAAGAGCTCCGCCGCGATCTCGGCGTTGCTCAGGCCCCGCGCCATATGGGTGAGCACCTCGCGTTCGCGCGTGGTGAGCTGGTCGAGGATGTCTGAGGAGCGACGTTCGTCGCTGGGCAGCGTATGCGCGAGATGGGCCAGCAGCCGCCGCGTCGAGGATGGCGCGATCACCGCGTCACCGCGGTGCACGGTGCGGATGGCGGCAAGCATGTCCTCCGGCGGCGCATCCTTGAGCAGGAAACCGCTGGCGCCGGCCCGGATGGCATGCATGACGTACTCATCGAGGTCGAACGTCGTGAGGATGATGATGCGGGGGCACACTCCGGTACGCGGCGGTTGGGCGGTGATGGCCTCCGTGGCGCTGAGGCCATCCATGCCCGACATGCGGACGTCCATGAGCACGACATCGGTGGGGTAGGCGTCGAGCATACGAATGGCCTGGTGACCATCGCTCGCCTCGAAGGTCACTGTCATGTCGGGCTGGGAGCCGATGACCATGGCGAAGCCGGCGCGCACGAGTTGCTGGTCATCGACGAGGGCGACTCGGATGGGGTCATCCTGCGGTGCTGGTGGCACGTCTTCTACGTTCACCGTGGTCCCTTCCATTGGGTTTCGACATCGGGGCCGTGCGCGGGTGGCGGCGCCGCGGGGAACGCAGCGCGGGGTTGGCCGGGGGAGCGCGGCGGCGCTGCGGCCGCCCCTGTTCCTGATTCGGTGCCGGGATAGCGCGGCAGTCGCTCGACCGCCGGCAGCGGAAGCTCGACCCGCACGCGGAAACCTCCGCCGGGGCGAGGGCCGGCGTGCAGCGTGCCGCCGAACAGGTCGACTCGTTCCTGCATGCCCACCAACCCGTGGCCCGCGCCGTCCCCGACGGCGGCGGCGCCGCGGCCCGTGTCATCGACCTGTAGGACGAGACGGCGGGCCTCCCACTGCAGCAAGACGCTCGCCGTCACGGCCGACCCGGCGTGCTTGAGTACGTTCGTCAGCGCCTCCTGGCAGACCCGATAAACGGTCACTCCCAGCCCCGGGGGTAGGGCGCGCGCCGTCCCCAACCGCATGAGGGACACGCTGAGGCCGGCGTCGCGCACCTGGGTGACGAGCTCGGCGATATCGGCATCCAGGGGTTGGGGGGCCATCGGGGCCTCGGCGTCCTCGTCCTCGGGTGCGCGCAGCACACCGAGGATCTTGCGCATGTCGGCCAACGCGGCCCGCCCAGTGTCGGCGATCGTCGCCAGCGCCCGCTGGGCGGCCGCGGGATCGTGGCGCGCCGCGTACTGGCCGCCATCGGCTTGAGCGATGACGACGGACAACGAGTGGGCCACGACGTCGTGCATGTCGCGGGCGATCCGTGCCCGTTCCGCAGCCGCAACGATCTGGGCCTGCTGCTCGCGCTCCACGGCGAGGCGTTGCTCCCGCTCCGCGAGCGTGTCGGCGTGGCGCAGCCGGTTGCGGCGTGCATGGCCCAGCGCCCACACGGCGACGACGACGGCGCTCAATCCCACGAAGGCGGCGCTGCCCGCCGCCAGACTGGGGGATCCGGTCCGCTGGAGCGGGGCCACGGCCTGCAGTCCGGCGCCCAACAGCGCCCCGGCGAGCGCCCAGCGGGAGGCGACGACGCTGCCGTGCACCGCCACCGAATACACCGCTACGAGCACGATGACATCGGCGGGCAGCCACGGGCTGCCGGCCGCGAAGTGCACCAAAGCCGCGGTATAGACGACGGCGGTGGACGCGACGGGGCGCTGGCGACGCCAAAACATCGCCGCCGGCATGGCGACGGCGGCAGCAATGTTCGCCAGCCACGCTCCGTTCGAGCTCGGCGCCATCAATACGCTCGGCACGCCCAGCACCACGGCCAACGCGGCGACGAGGAGCCCGTCGCTCACGCGCGGCGAGCGTGCCCTAGGAGTGCTCATCAGTTGCGCTCATCGGAGTCAGGAGGCGACCGGCGTGATGAGGCCCTCATGGTCGTTGTTGACGTTGCCCACCTCGGGGCCCACCCGGTGATGGGCGAGCGGGGGGCCGTCATCGTCGAGCAGTGCCAGTGCCTCTTCGGCATCGGTGAGTGCCGGATCGAGCCACGCCTCGAGCTGATCGCCGACGACGACCGGTTCGCGGTGGTGCAGCGCGGCCAGGTCGCCGCGCGATGCGCGGGTGAGGATCGTCATTGTCAGGACCCAGCGGTCCGGGTCGTCATCCGCCTTGGACGGATCGCGCCAGAACGCATACAGCCCCGCCAGCGCCATCGGCTGAGCATCGCGACGATGGATGAAGTACGGGGTGCTCGACCGGCCCGAGCCGCGCTGCCACTCGTAGTAGCCGTCGGCGGGTACGAAACACCGCCGCTGGCGCACCGAGGGCGCGAAAGAGCGCTTCTGGGCCGCCGTCTCCGAGCGGGCATTGATGAGGCGCGAGCCCACGCTGAGATCCTCCGACCACGGGGGGACGAGCCCCCACCGGGCCGCATGCATCTCTCGCTGCCCGCCCGCATCCTCATCCCGCTCCAGCCCGATGCGCACCTGTTGGGTCGGCGCGACGTTGAACGACGGGTGGACGGCCGCGGCCGCCGTGGTCACGTCATTGATCGCGAAGGCATCGGCCAAGTCCTGGGCCTGACGGAAAGAGG
>DATGSB010000028.1:0-5921 GCA_035303045.1 Actinomycetaceae bacterium
CGAAGGCGACGACGGCAGTCCACATGTACAGCACGAGAACGGCGCGTCGATGGCTGTGCCCAAGAGCGAGCAGCCGGTGGTGCAGGTGCATGCGGTCCGCCTGGAAGGGCGAGGTGCCCGCGCGCAGGCGCCGCAGAACGGCCAGCGTCATGTCGAGCAGCGGCAGCAGCATGATGGCCACCGGAAGCAGGATGGGCACGAAGACCGGCAGCACCTGCTCCGCGGACAGGCGGGCCGGATCGATCTGCCCCGTAACGGTGATGGTGGCCGCGGCAACCGTGAGGCCGAGGAACATCGACCCGGAATCGCCCATGAAGATCGACGCCGGGTTGAAGTTGTGGGGCAGGAATCCGAGGCAGACCCCGACGACGGCGACAATGATGAGGCTTGCGACGTTGGAGTAGTCCCCCGGGGTCTCCGCGCGGCTGAGCATGTAGGTGTAGGCGAAGAACGCCAGACCGCCGATGCCGATGACTCCGGCCGCGAGTCCGTCGAGGCCGTCGATGAAGTTGACGGCGTTGATGGCCACGACGACGACGATGACGGTGGCGATGAGGGACAGTCGCGCCGAGCCGATCGTCAGGCCGGCAACCGGGAAGGTGATGAGCTGGACGCCCTGCCAGGCGATGACGCCGGCGGCAAGAACCTGGCCGACGAGTTTGGTGAGCCAGTCGAGGTCCCACACGTCGTCCACGATGCCGAGGACGACGACGAGGCCGGCGCCGAGCAACACCGCCCACGGCTGGTTGGTGGCGAACACGTCGGAGAGGAAGGGCACTTGGGAGGCGATGAGCAGGCTGATGCCGAATCCGAGGAGCATCGCCACCCCGCCCAGGCGCGGGGTGGGCACCGTGTGGACGTCGCGGGCACGCACCGCGGTCACCGCGCCCACCCGGCGAGCCAACAGGCGCACGAGTGGGGTGGCGATGAACGTCACGGTCGCCGCCAGCAGAAGAACGAGCAGGTATACCCTCACTCCGCGGCAACGCCCTTCGCCGGCGGCACGCCGTCGTCGCGACGCCCGCCCTCGCGGGGCTCGGCCTCCTCGCCGAGTTCCGGGGCGATGGCCGCCAGGGTCTCGCGGCTCAGCGCGCCCTCCCGCACGATCCGCAGGCGATCCCCGGTGGCGTCGACGATCGTCGAGGCCACCCCGCCCGGCGAGGGGCCGTCGTCGAGGTAAACAGCCACCGCGGCACCAAGAGATGTGGCGGCCTCCAGCACGGTCGTGGCGGCCGGCTGTTGGGAGATGTTGGCGCTCGAGACCGCCAGCGGGCCCGTGGTGGCGAGCAGTTCGAGCGCGAGCTCGTGATCCGGCATCCGCAACGCGACGGTGCCCGCGGTGTCCCCTAGATCCCAGGCAAGCGTGGGCTGGGACCGGCAAATGATGGTGAGGGGACCCGGCCATAGCTGGCTGATGAGCTCCTCGACGATCGGGGGCACGTGGGCGGTCAGCGCGCTCAGCGTTTGCGGGCTGGGTACGAGCACTGGCGGCGGTTGTGAACGCTCCCGGTTCTTCGCGGCGAGCAGCGCCGCCACGGCCCCCGGGTCGAAGGCGTTGGCGCCGATGCCGTACACCGTGTCCGTGGGCAGGACGACGAGGCCGCCGCGACTCAGCGCGCGGCCCGCCTCGGCAAGCCCTTCGGCGCGGGTGTCCGCCGAGCTGCAATCAAACACGCTCACGGGCCAGATCCTCCCACGGCGTCACGCCGTCTCGTGCTGCGACGTCGTCTGCTGCGACGTCGTCTGCTGGCGCGACATCGGCTGCCGCGTCGTCGGCTGCCGCGACGATGAGCGGCCACGTGCTCGCCGCGCCACGACCATCCTGTCGCGGCCGGCGAGGTCCTGTTCGGTTCGAATGTCTTCGAAATCGCCCGTGTCGGCGAGGGCCTCGCGCACCGCACGCGCCTGCTCATCGCCGTGCTCCATCACGAAGGTGCCACCGGTGCGCAGCAGCTGCGCGGCGCGCGCGATGACGGCGCGCGGGACGTCGAGGCCATCGACACCTCCGCCATACAGCGCGAGATCAGGGTCGTGATCGCGCACCTCGGCCTCCCGGGCGACGGCGGTAGGCGGGATATATGGCGGGTTGGACACCACGACGTCGACGACGCCCACCAACTCGGGCAGCGCGGCGGCGGCGTCGGCCACCACCAGACGCACGTGGGGCGCATGCTCGGCGATGTTCTCCCGCGCGACCGCTGCCGCTTCCGCGCTCAACTCCACAGCCCACACCCGCGCTGCGGGCACCTCGGTCGCCAGCGCCAGCGCAATGGCCCCAGATCCGCTGCACAGGTCGACCACCCGCGGGTGGGGCACCTGCCGGGCGGCCTCGATCGCGTGTTCGGCGACGAGTTCCGTTTCGGGGCGCACGATGAACGCCCCCGGCCGCGCGCAAAGCTCGAGGTACCGGAAGGTCATGCGGCCGGTGAGGTGTTGCAGCGGTTCGCGCCTGCGGCGGCGGTCGACGAGTTCGGCGAACCGACGGCGTTGCTCGTCGGTCGGCGGCGGTGCCATGGCGAGCACGGGGATTTGCGCCACGTGGCGTTGCAGCGCCAGGGCGTCCACCTGCGGGCTGGGCACGCCGGCCTCGGTCAGCAGGCGGGTGGCGCCGGCGACGAGGTGCCGCCAGCCGGGTTGCTCGCCGGCGGGCGCTGCGGCCTTGCTGGGCAGCATCGGACTCAGGTGCCGGCGTCAGCGGCGGCGTGGGCCAGTCGCTCGGCGGCGTCCATCTCGACGGCCGAGGCGATGAGATCGGTCATCTCGCCGTCGAGCACCTGATCGAGGTTGTAGGCCTTGAATCCCGTGCGGTGATCGGTGATTCGGTTCTCGGGGAAGTTGTACGTGCGGATGCGCTCGGATCGGTCGACGGTGCGCACCTGTGAGCGTCGCGTCGCCTCCGCCTCGGCCTGGGCTTCTTCCTGGGCGGCGGCCAGCAGCCGGGCGCGCAGGACGCGCATCGCCTGCTCGCGGTTCTGCAGTTGCGACTTCTCGTTCTGCATCGCGACGACGATGCCCGTGGGCACGTGGGTGATCCGCACGGCCGAGTCGGTTGTGTTGACGTGCTGACCGCCGGGGCCCGAGGAGCGGTAGACGTCGATGCGCAGGTCGTTGGGGTCGATGTCGACCTCTTCGGGGTCGTCGGCCTCGGGGAGCACGAGAACTCCCGCGGCAGAGGTGTGGATGCGCCCTTGGGCCTCGGTGACCGGGACCCGCTGGACGCGGTGGACGCCGCCCTCGTACTTGAGGTTGGCCCACACGCCCTCGCCGTCAGCCACCGAGCCTCGCGACTTCACCGCGACCGAGACGTCCTTGTACCCGCCCAGGTCCGATTCGGTGGTCGACAACACCTGAGTGCTCCAGCCGCGGCGTTCCGCATAGCGCAGGTACATGCGCAGCAGGTCGCCGGCGAACAGCGCCGACTCCTCCCCGCCTTCCCCGGCCTTGATCTCCAAGATGACGTCACGTTCGTCGTCCGGATCCTTGGGCACGAGGACGGCGCGAAGGTGCTCCGCGGCGGCCGCCGCTGCTTCCTGCAGCTCGGGGAGTTCCGCCGCGAAGCCCTCGTCGGACTCCGCGAGTTCTGCCGCCGTTGCGGCATCTTCATCGCTCGATCGCCATGCCTCGTAGGCACTCACGATGCGTGACAGTTGCGCGTAACGCTTCGACAGCGTGCGCGCGCGCACCGGGTCGGCGTGCACGTCCGGGTTCGCCAGCGCTTCTTCGATCTCCGCGTGCTCTCGCAACAGCGGCCCGACCGCCGCGAACTCCTCGCTCACGTGTGCTCCTCCCCTTCGACGCCGATGGCGCGATGCTATGCCGCAGGCCGTCTCGGCCCGCTGGCGGTGCGGTGTGCGTGGGGCGGGTTAGTTGCCGCGCTTGCCGTAGCGCTGCTCGAAGCGGGCGACGCGGCCACCCGTGTCGAGGATCTTCTGCTTGCCCGTGTAGAACGGGTGGCAGGCGTTGCACACGTCGGCGTTGATGCGACCCTCGGTCGCGGTCGAGCGAGTCTCGAAGGTGTTGCCACACGTGCACACCACGGTCGTCGCCACGTACTCGGGGTGAATACCCTGCTTCATGAATGCTCCTTGGTAGTTGCCTCCGGGTCGCCCCGCACGTCGCGCGGGCGTGAAGCGGAGGTCGGCGTGCATCATCCCAGAACGATGCGCGAAGGAAAAATCTTCCCATCTACCGGAGCTAACGCCCAGCGGTGGCGACGTGTTCCTCCCCACGGCAGCCACATTCGTTCCCGCGGCAGAGCCACGGCGGCCGGGATTGCGCATCAGTTAGGCTGCGGGGCGTGGAGCCCCTCGCGGCAATCGTCCTCACCGCTTCCTCCCTCATCCTCGGCCTCGCCATCGGGCTGTGGTATGCCCGCCGCCACTTCCGTCCCAGCCTCGCGGAGTCGGCCGACCACGTCAGCCTGCTGCGCGCCGAGGACGCCGGGGCCTTACTGTCCTCCCTGAGCATCGCGCTTGTGGTGCTCGATAGCGATGACGCCGTCGTTGTCGCCAATCCCGCAGCCCAGCAGCTCGGGCTGCTCAACGGCGTCGGCCTCGCCAGCGACGAACTCATGGCGGCGGTACACGAGGTTCGGGTCACCGGGGGCCGCCCCAAGCTCTCCCTCGAGCTGCCCTCCCCAACCGCGTCGCAACCCGTCCTCAGCGTGCTCGTGCGCAGTATGAGGCTCACGGGCGGGCGCGTGCTGCTGCTCGTCGAAGACCGCAGCGCCGCCCAGCGCGTGGAGGCCGTGCGGCGCGATTTCGTCGTCAACGTCTCCCACGAACTCAAGACCCCCGTCGGGGCGTTGTCCCTCCTGGCTCAGACGCTGCAGGAGGCTGCTGAGGATCCTGAGGCCGTGCGGCACTTCGCCGCCAGCATGGAAACCGAGACCAGTCGCCTCACCGAGCTCGTGCAAGACATCATCGACCTCTCCCGCGCCCAGATCGGCAGCCACCAGGAATTCACCGTCGAATCCGTCGACAGCCTGCTCGCCGAAGCCGTAGAGCAGGCGGCGACGCCCGCGAGCGCCAAGGACATCGCGATCACGGTGCCGCGGCTGGCCCCGTCCGGCCCGGTCGCAGCCCAGCTCTGGGTGCGCTGCGACCGCACCTCGCTGGTGACGGCGATACGCAACCTCCTCGACAACGCCGTCACCTACTCCGACAAGGGGACCGAGGTGCGGGTGGAGGTCGTGGCCGAGGAGACGATGGTGGCCATCGCCGTCATCGACCGCGGGATCGGCATCCCGCCCGAGGCGCAATCGCGAATCTTCGAACGCTTCTACCGCGTGGATCCCGCCCGGTCCCGACTCACCGGTGGCACCGGGTTGGGGTTGAGTATTGTCAAGCACATCGCCGCCGAACATCGGGGAGACGTCACGTTGAGGTCCGCCCCAGGCCACGGATCGACCTTCACCCTGCGGCTACCGCTCGCCCCAGCCGCCAAGCCCTCGGATGGAGACGCCCCATGACCCGCATCCTGCTCGTAGAGGACGAACAGTCCTACCGCGAACCGTTGGCCTATCTGCTGCAGCGGGAGGGCTTCGACGTCGTGGAGGCCGATACCGGGCCCCAGGCACTGGAAGCCGCCTCGGAACAGGACCCGGATCTCATCTTGCTCGACCTCATGCTGCCCGGTCTCGACGGCACCGAAGTGTGCCGCCGCATCCGCCAGACGAGCGATGTGCCCATCATCATGCTTACGGCCAAGGACAGCGAGATCGACAAGGTCGTGGGCCTGGAGTTGGGCGCCGACGACTACGTGACCAAGCCCTACTCGGCCCGCGAGCTCCTCGCCCGGGTGCGCGCGGTGCTGCGGCGGCGGGAGAAGGCCGCCGACAGCGGGGACGAACCGGTGGAGTCGGAGGAGCTGCTGCGGGCGGGCAACGTCGAGATGGACGTCGACCGGCACACCGTCACCGT
>DATGSB010000029.1:0-2096 GCA_035303045.1 Actinomycetaceae bacterium
TCGACGGTCTGGCCGCGGCCGGGTTCGTCGACACCGAAGTGGAGTTCACCCACCAGGTCGCCGACGGCATGCACAGCGCAATCATCCGAGCCACCAAGCCGGCGCGCGCACAATGACCGCAATCCGCGTGCGGGAGCCGCAGGGGCTGCAGCGCCGGGATCACCCCTTCGCCAGTTGCAGCACAATGACCCCATGACCACGATCCGGCCAGCCCGGGCCACTGATGCCGAGGACATGGCCGAGGTGCAGAACGCCATCTACCGCGCGGGCCTGCGGGCGAGCCCGGTCGACGTCGCACTCGTTCGCGAGCGCTACCTCGGCATGGACGACAACGTCGCGTGCACCGTCGCCGAGCGGGAGGGACGAGTTGTCGGTTTCCAGTCGCTCATGCGGGCGTGGCCCGGGAACCCGTATGACGTCGCTGAGGGGTGGGGGATCATCGGCACGCACATCCACCCGGACGCTGGTCGAAGCGGATTGGGTCGCCGCCTCTTCGCCGCGTCATTGGCAGCGGCGAAAGCTGCCGGCCTGAGGCATATCGACGCGAGCATCGGCGCCACCAACGCGCCCGCGCTGGCCTACTACTCCGCCATCGGCTTCGTGCCGTACCGGGAGAGCGGCGACACTATCGCGCACCGCTTCGACGTCAGCCGGTGATCACCCTCCTCATCGCCATCTTCCTCGGTGGAATGGCGCAACGGGCGACCGGCATGGGCCTGGCGCTGGTCGCCGCACCGTTCATCGTCGTCGCCCTGGGGCCCGCGGCGGGCGTGGTGGTCGCGAACCTGCTCGGTGTCGTCGGCAGCGCGATGGTGTATGCGCGGGTACGGCACGCGGTCGACTGGCGAATGCTCCGGCTCATGCTTCCCGCCGCCCTCGTCGGCGTCGCCGCCGGCACCGCCCTCGCAGAAGTGTTGCCGGAGGCCTGGGCGCAGGTGTTCATCGGTGCTCTTGTCCTCGTGGCGCTCCTCGTCTCATCCTTCGCCGCCTTCGAGCGCCTCGAGCGCACGCCGAAGGTGACGGCGGTGGCAAGCGCCGCCTCCGGTGCGACGTCCGCCCTGGCCGGGATCGGCGGGCCGGCCATGGCGGTGCTGCGCATCCTCACCCGGTGGGAGCACCTGAGCTTCACGGCCACCCTGCAGCCGTTCTTCTTCGGGATCTCTACCGTGGTGGTCCTCGCGCGGGTAAGCGTCAACCCCGGAGCGTGGCCGGACCTGGGTTGGGGATGGCTCCTCATCGCCTTCGCGATGGCCACGGGCATCGCCCTGGGAGACGTCGTTGCGCGGCGCCTGAGCGCACGGGTCCTCAATGCGTCGATCACGATCGTCGCGGCGCTGGGAGCCGTCTGGACGATGCTGGATGGCATCGCCGGGCTCTGAAACTCGTGAACCAGCGACCCCGTCCGAGCTCCGAAAACCACGGCGTCGAACCGGGAGGGCTGAGCAACCGGGGGCACCATGTGACGGTTGACACACGCACTCCCCCTGGATAGCGTCGAGGCATCACGCTTGCGGAAGCGTTTACACGCACCGCGGGGTTCGGGCGGACCCGAGGCGGCGAGCTTCCCACGCGGACCGTGAAAGCACACTCGACGAGGAGTCCTGCTCGATGCGACCACTCCACCCCTCCCCACCGACCGCCGCGCCCGGCCGCCATCGCCGCGGCGGGCTGCGCCTGCTGGCGGCCGTTCTGGCCAGCCTGCTCACCGTCGTCGGCCTGGCGCCACTGGCCCAGGCCGAGCCCGACTACACCTTCGATCCCACCGTGCTGGCCGGCGAGGGCGAGGTGGTCTACGACTCGCCCACCGCCGTCGGCATCTTCACCGTCACCGCCACCGGTGACCGGACCGTCGCGGTGGACGCCAACTCCAAGACCGGCGCCAATGGCGCCGCCTTCACCCACCGACTCAAGCTCGGCGGGGCAGGAACGGCCGACTACCGCTCGGTGCGGTTCACGACCCCCGGTGAGGCCACCCTCGACGTCTACGCGCTGAGCTCCAGCTCGAGCGCCGACCGCGCGCTCAACCTGCACGCGGTGGAGGGCGATGCGCTCATCGAGCAGGTCCCTGCCTTCGGCAACCCGGGAAGCACCATCCC
>DATGSB010000030.1:0-2713 GCA_035303045.1 Actinomycetaceae bacterium
TACCGCGGCGTCATGCAACGCCACGCTCACGGCGTCACGGCCATCGCCGTGCGCCGCGGCGCCACCGATCTGGCGATGACGGCGACCTCGGTGGCTTCGGCCTCCCTGCGCCCGCCCATGATGCTGTTCTGCGTGCACAGCGACGCGCGCTTTCGCGAGGCGCTGGACACGGTCGACACGTGGGCGGTCAGCCTGCTCGACGGCAACAGCGAGAAGGAGGCCGAGCTGCTGGCGATGCCCGGGCGCCCCACGATCGGTCAGCTCACCGGCATCAGCTACAGCAGGGGCGAGCTCTCCGGGGCCGCGCTGCTCGACAACGCCCAGGGTTGGCTGGAGTGCCGCACCGAGTGGATCAAAACCGCCGGAGAGCACGACGTCGTCGTCGGGCGGGTGCTTTCCGCGCGGCTGGGGGTCACCGCCACCGGTGGGCTCGTGCACCGGCTGGGCCGCTACCAAGTGATGGGCCGGTGACACGGGGCCCCGCGCGTATCATGAACCGGTTGCCACACGAAGGTAGAAGATGACGGTCGATCACGCGCCACGGCGCACCCGCAGGGACGGCGGCGGCACCCGCCGGACCCGCCGATCCGGACTTCGCCGCCGCACGATCGTCGTCCTCACCGTCCTCGTCGTGCTCGTACTGGCCTACCTCGGGGCGGCATGGTTCGCCGGGGACCGCGTACCCCGGGGCACCACCGTCGCGGGCGTGCCCGTGGGCGGGCTCACCACCGCCGACGCCGAGCAGCGCCTCGCCGAGGGCCTGGCCGAAGCCGCCGCCCGGCCGCTGGCCGTCGCGCTCGCCGACACGGAGATCGAGCTCGACCCTACCGAGGCGGGCCTCGCCGTCGACGCGCCCGCCACGGCTGCCGAACTCACCGGATTCAGTCTCGACCCGCGCCGGCTGCTCGCCCATCTCGGCGGCGGCACGGAACGCGATCCGGTACTGGATGTGGACGACGCTGCCCTCACCGAGACGCTGCGCGGCGCCATCGACGTGCTCGAGGTGGCGCCGGTGGAGGGCGAGATCCATTTCCGTGACGGCGCGGCCGAGGTGACTGAGGCCGCCGACGGCCTCACGCTCAACGTGCTCGATTCCGCCGCGGTCGTGCGCGAGCACTGGCTGCGCACCACCGAGCCCATCGACCTCGTCGGCGTCCCGCTGCCCCCGGCCATCACCGGCGAGGCGGTCGAGGCCGCCATGCGCGACGTCGTCACCCCGCTCACCTCAGGCCCCGTCGTCGTTGCCGCGGAAGGCGAGGACGTCGTCCTGGAGGTAGCCGACCTACTCGCCATGTCACAGATGGTGCCCACCGGCGCCGAGCTCGCCCTCGACATCGACGAGGAAGAGCTGCGCGACTTCGTGCTGGAGCACAGCCCCGACGTGCGCGCCCCGGCCACCGACGCCCAGATCGTGCTGCGCGACGGCGAACCGACGATCCTGCCGGCGAGCTCCGGCCAGGACGTCGACGCCCCGGCCTTGCGCAGGGGGGTGCTGGCCGCGGCGACCGCGACGAGCGAGGAGGAGCGGCGGGTGAGCGTCGACCTCGTCGAGGTCGAGCCTGAGTTCTCCACGGCCGACGCCGAAGCCCTGGGGGTCGTCGAGGTCGTCGCCGCCTTCGACACCCCGTTCTTCCACGACCCGCCGCGGACGGCGAACCTGCGCCGCGGCGCCGAGCTCATCACCAACACCCTCATCAAGCCGGGGGAGACCTTCAGCCTCATCGACGTGCTGGGGCCCATCACCGCGGAGAACGGGTACAGCCGCGCCGGGGTTGTCGTCAGCGGCCTGGAGACCCAGGGCATGGGTGGCGGGCTGTCGCAGGTGTCGACAACGGTGTTCAACGTCGCCTTCTTCGCCGGCGTGGACCTCGTGGAGTTCCAGACCCACTCCCACAACTACCCGCGCTACCCCGCGGGGCGCGAGGCGACGATCTACACCCCCCACATCGACATGAAGTGGACGAACACCACACCCTACGGCGCGCTCATGCAGGCGTGGGTGGCCGACGGGCGCTTCCACGTGCAGATGTGGGGCACGAAGCATTTCGACGTCTCGACCCACAGCTCGGATCGCTACAACTTCACGAACCCCTCGACGGTGCGCCACTCCGGGCCCACGTGCGTGGCCAACGACAATCCTTCGCAGGGCTTCACCATCACCGTCAGCCGAACGGTGAGTCTCGAGGACGAGGTTGTCGAGGAGCGGTCGTGGACGACGACCTACGTGCCGTGGGACCGCGTCATCTGCGAGTGAGTGCGCCGGCCCGCGCCGTCGTCAGCACGCCCGCGCCGCCGCGCGAACCACGTGACACCTCACGGTGAGATCCTGAGAGAATGTCATGAGTCCCCGCGCGAGGAGAGCACAGCATGTCGAACCCGCTCGACCTGACCCCGGACCAGCCGTCGCCCGAGAACCGGTTGGAGCTCGAACCGCCCACGCCCGCCGACGAGGTGGTGCTCCACGAGCCGGAGAAGGTCGGCGGCCTCATCCTCGTGGACGCCGAGACCCAGCAGCAGCACGCCGAGACCGCCAAGACCTTCCTCGACGAGCTGCTCGCCACCCCGCTGCACAGCCCGGAGTTCCAGACCAAGCTCGCCCAGCTCACCCGGCTGGGCGAGGGCACCATGCAGCAGGCGGGGGAGTCGGCGAACCGGATGCTCGAGCGCCCGGCCGCGGCCCTGTCCGCCACGGGCACCGACCCGGCCTCGCGCA